>NZ_CEXQWX010000012.1:0-65548 GCF_982718395.1 Carboxylicivirga sp. | reverse complement strand
AAAGAAGATTGCATAATATTGAATATTACCGGAGGAGGTGAGCAGCGCTTTAAAAGAGATAAGGAAATAACCTACTTAAAACCGGCTCATGTGTTTGACATTACACCGGAAATGAAGGATGTAAAAAAGGTGCTTTACGGACTATTTCATAAAGAAACTGTATGAGCATTGAGAAGGAATTGAAAGCTCGCAGTGAATCAAAGTGTGAGTTGTGTGGGAGTGATGAAGGATTAACAGTATACCAAGTGCCACCGGTTAAGGATGAGAGTGCATATAAGGCTGTGTTAGTATGTAATACTTGTCATCATCAGATAGAAAATTCTGATAGCATGGATGCCAATCATTGGCGTTGCTTGAACGATAGTATGTGGAGCACCGAAGCCGCAGTTCAGGTGATGGCCTGGCGATTGCTTAACCGTCTGAAAGCTGATTGGGCACAGGATTTATTGGATATGCTTTATTTGGAAGATGAGACTATGGAATGGGCAAAGGCCGATGGCGATGGCTTATCAGAAGATGAGGTAGATAGATACATTGATAGCAATGGTGCTGAGCTAAAGGCTGGCGATACGGTTGTGTTAATTAAAGACTTAAATGTGAAAGGGACAAGTTTTGTGGCGAAGCGTGGTACGGCTGTGCGTAATATCATTTTGTCACACGGAGACCCGGAGCACATAGAAGGTAAGGTAAATGGTCAGCACATTTACATTTTAACCAAGTATGTAAAGAAAAATTAGTTAGATGATAATATCTTACTCAAAGGGTGGCTATTTTTACTTTAAGATAGTCACCCTTTGAGTTTAAAAATAACAGCATATGTTACTGAATATCGCTTTAATCATCACTTTGGCGCTCATTCTTTACTACCTGTTTTCACAGGTGAAATTACCTGGTATTTTAGGTCTGATAGCGGCCGGAATTATTGTAGGGCCTAGCGTTCTGGATTTGGTTGGTCCAGGGGTGAGCCTGTTACTAAAAGAACTGAAAACTGCTGCCTTAATTGTCATCTTGATCCGTGCTGGATTGGGCATTAATCGCGAAACTCTGCATAAGGTGGGACGACCGGCCATCAATATGAGTTTTATTCCGGGAGTAATTGAAGGAAGCATCTTAATGCTGGCTGCCCATTATCTGTTTGGCTTCTCGTGGATCGAAGGTGGTATGCTGGGTTTTATTATTGCGGCGGTTTCACCGGCAGTAGTGGTGCCCACTATGCTTGAACTGAAGGACAAGGGGTTTGGTAAGAAAAAAGAAATACCCACCTTGGTATTGGCAGGAGCATCGGTTGATGATGTATTTGCCATAACCATTTTTAGTGTATTTACTGGCCTGGCGGCTGGTTCGGCTATAAATGTCGGGCATATATTGTGGAGTGTTCCGGCGGGTATTGCATTGGGGGCTTTAATTGGTGTTGTATTAGGTTTTGGTTTAGTCTGGTTCTTTAAAAAGTTTCATATCCGTGATACCAAAAAGGTCATCATTTTTATGATTGTAGCTGTGGTGTATTACGAGCTAACCGAGATGGAAAGCCTTAAGACCATAATTCCCTTGGCGGGATTGTTAGGCATTATGGCCATTGGTTTTATTATCCTTGAGAAGTATGGTAAACTGGCCAAACGCTTATCGGCGAAGTTTAACAAAGTGTGGGTCTTGTCCGAAATATTGCTTTTTGTATACATCGGTACCGAAGTACAGATTAAACAACTGGATGCCTCTTTGGTTGGAACCAGTTTATTGATTTTGTTCGTAGGCTTAACTTTTAGAAGTGTTGGCGTGTGGATATCTTTATTGGGAACGGCCTTAAATAATAAAGAGAAACTGTTTTGTATTATCGCTTACTGGCCCAAGGCAACGGTACAGGCAGCCATCGGAGCGGTTCCCTTAACCTTAATTGAAGCCGGTAAATTGGGAGATGTATCCGTTGAGGTAGGACAAATGATTTTAGCCATGGCCGTATTAAGCATTGTTACCACGGCCCCATTAGGTGCGATCGGTATTAAGGCGTTTGGTCCCAAACTGCTATCGAAAGATTAATAAATTGGAGTGTACCTCTGGTACGTATTTATAATCTGTGCCTTTTTCAATATCCGATGAGCCCAATTGAAATTGTTAGGCTTTGTATTTAATTTCTTATAAGTACAGATTACAAATCTGCGCCAGCAGCTGCCAATTGTTTGGATTCTCTTATCAGTCCTGAAAAGGACGATACATATCAGCATAGTCCGATAGGGCTATGGATAAAAAGTTTGTGGTTTTGAGGACTGTAAGTCCGATACATCTGTGTTCTGCTTTAATTTCAACTGTTGATCGGCATGAATAGTTAAGTGACATACGAAGGTGATCTTAAGCGAGTATTGGTATCTAAACTCTGATTATTTAACCGATACATCTGGTTAACTTCAATACAAATAAAACCATACTCTTCAACTACTTTCCCACGAATAAGGTAGCAACCCGGCCCTCGAAAAGGATAGCGTTTAAATGAATTGGCGAAGTGAATGGTGTCAAGCCAGTGGCCGTCCATATCCAGAAATGTGCCGAACGACATGCTTTCACCGCTGCTGGTTTGAGTGGGCTTACGGGTTATCAAATATCCCACAATGGCTACTGTTTTATTAATGCACTGTGGTAAATCGGCCGACTTAAGCAAGCTCGGTGCTTGGTTTTCCAGTAGTTTGAAGGGTGAAGTCAGTGGAAAACCTAATAACTCCAGTTCATCAAAGGCATTCTCCAACTCATGTTCCCACAAATTGGGCAATTCAAACTCTCGCACCTCGGGCTGAAACAGTGTTGGTTCTGGCTTCGTTGCTTTGCTGTGCCCTAACAGGTTATGGGCATCCCATAGTAACTCCTTCTTGGTTTTGTTTGTAAAACGAAAGGCGTTAATGCGAATCAATATCAATAGCTGTTCCAATGAGATAGGTACACGGCTGACAAAGTCGCTCAGACTGGTAAATGCACCAAATAAATCACGTTCATTCAGAAGCATCTCTATCGACTTTTTTTCTAAACCATAGAGCATAAATAGCCCCAAAAACAAGTGTTTGCCATAGATAATACAGGGCCAATCGCTCCGGTTGACACAAGGAGCTTCAATAATGGCACCATTCATTCGTGCTTCGTGGATATACAACTCCTGACGATAAAAACCACCGCCGTTGTTGAGTGTGGCCACCATGTATTCGCGCGGAAAGTAAGCTTTAAGGTATAGCGCCTGATAGCTTTCAACTGCATAACTGGCCGAGTGACCTTTGGCAAAGGCATAATTAGCAAAACTTTCGATTTGTCGCCAGATATCACCAATAGTCTTCTCTGCATAGCCTTTCGTGCGGCAGTTGCTAAAGAATTTTTCGCGTACTTTCCAAAATTCGTTACGTTGTCTGAATTTCCATGACATACCGCGTCGAAGTACATCTGATTCGTCCAGCGATAGGCCTGCAAAATAGTGTGCCACTTTAATCACATCTTCCTGGTACACCATTACACCGTAGGTTTCTTCAAGTATGTTATATAGTTCGGGTAAATCTTTTCGGGCTTGTTCGCGGCGTTGTGGGTTTTGAAAGCGCAGGATATACTCGCGCATCATGCCACTCTTGGCTACACCCGGCCGGATGATGGAGCTTGCCGCCACCAGACGCAGGTAATCATCAGCTTTGAGTTTGGTAAGCAGCATTCGCATGGCTGGCGATTCGACATAGAAACAACCGATGGCTTTACCCACTTTTAGCAGCTCTTTAATGCAGTTGTCTTTTTTAAACTTATCGATGTTATCAATGTCGATGTCTACCCCGGCATTCTTACGAATAATGTCCAGTGAATCTTTAATTTTGCTTAGCCCGCGTTGGCTTAGGATATCGAACTTGTGTAAACCCACATCCTCTGCAGTATACATATCAAACTGAGTAGACGGAAAGCCTTTAGGAAGTAGTTCTGTAGATGAATAACAGGTTATGGGTTCTTCCGAAATGATAATACCACTGGCGTGAATGCTGCAGTGACTGGGAAAGCCATTGATAAACTTACTGTACTTAAGCACCCATTCACCATATTTATTATTGCTGGTTGATGAAGAGTTCTGTTGCAATGTGATAATCTCATCGTCGGGCAAACCAAATACTTTGCCTATCTCGCGGATAGCTGATTTATATTTAAATGTGATGTAATTGCCCAGCAAAGCTACACGGTCGTAACCATAAGTTTCAAAGATGTAGCGGGTAACATCTTCGCGGTCGGTCCACGAAAAATCAATATCAAAGTCGGGCGGCGATTTACGGAAGGGATTGATAAAGCGCTCGAAATATAAATCAAGCTCGATGGGATCAACATTAGTAATGCGTAGTAAGTAGGCTACCAGACTGTTGGCTCCACTTCCCCGGCCAATGTAGTAATAATCCCTGCTTCGTGCATAGTCCACAATATCCAGCGTTACTAAAAAGTAAGCGCAAAAGCCCATTTTACGAATCACATTTAGCTCTTTGTTCATGCGCTCTACTATCTCTTCATCTTTGTTAGGAAAACGATAGGTTAGGCCTTCTTCACAACGTTTTTTCAGTAACTGAAAATCGGCTTCTTTCGTGCTCTTAAATATCTGTTTGTTTTTGTTGGTGCCGAAATTAAAATCGATGCTGCACGATTTCAGCAGGCCTTCTGTATTCTCAATTATTTGCGGATAATCGGCATACAACTTCAATAATTCGGTTTGGGAAATAATAGTATCTGCTTCGGTGGCTTGTTCTTCTTTAGGTAGTTTGCTTAATAATGTATTGTTGTCGATGGCACGAAGCAGACGGTGAGCATTGTAATCATGCTTATTACGAAAAGTACAGGTATGTTTCACCACCAGCTTATCTTGCCGGTCTTTCCAATGTGAGAAAGGAAGTTGTTTTAAATCTTCGGGAGAAATACCGATGAATTCATTGTCGCGTAGCTCATCATCGGCATAAGTAAAGGGATAAATCACATAAGCATTCTTAAAGGCAGGTGCCTGTATATCAAAATCCACTTTCTCGTGCAGGTGAGGTGTTAGATACTCATTTATCTCCCTGAAACCATCATTATTTTTGGCAATGGCCACATATTGCTGCTGCACGCCATTACGAAAGTCAACCCCAACAACAGGCGTAATATTGTTTTGAGTAGCTAAACGTGCAAACTCGATACTGGCTGCTGTGTTATTAATATCGGTTAAGGCGAAGGTGTTATAGCCATGGTACACCAGTACTTTGATCAAATCTTCGGTAGAAATAGTACCGTATTTAAAGCTGTAATATGAATGGCAGTTGGTAAGCATTTGTTTTTAGTTAATTGAACTGTTTAAATTGTCGATTTGTCAAACTGTCAAGTTGGTGAATTGTTATTCTTTACTTGTTTTTCTTTAGTCTTCCATCTTCCGTACTTTGTCTTTTTCTCATCTCTCATTTCCCTCTCTCTTTCTCAGACTTTGGGCCTCATAATTTAAAACTCCAAACTCTCAATACTGTACTTTTGTCTTGTATCTTGTTTCTTTTGTTTTACTTCCTTTGGCGGACTAGAACCAATAATTTCTCCGTCAATCTGCCCGTTAAATGGATTCATTTGCTTGACATAGCGTGCTTGTATTCCCTGGGCACGTTTTACAGCATTTTCGCCATAGCGTCCACGTAGCTTATCCATGGCCTGGTAGAGCTTAATCATTTTAAAAGAATCCTCGAACAGCCGGATTTGGTAGCTACCACCAATAAGGCTACTAAATCGTACACCGACCAGACGGACCAACACTCGACGATCATATACCTTGTCAAATAGATCCTTTACTGTTTCAATCAGTGTATGATCGAGCGATGTGTAAGGAATGTGCTTTTGTCTGGTGTGTGTCTGAAAGTCGGAGTAGCGTACCTTGACCGACACGCACGAAGTGAGCTTATTACTATTACGCAACTGATAAGCCAGGCTTTCGGCCATGCTAAGCAAAATGCTTTTCAGGTTATACACATCAGTTGTATCCTGTTCAAAAGTACGTTCGGTAGAAATGGATTTGCGTTCGCTCCAGGCAACTACAGGTGTGTTATCAATACCATGTGCTTTCCTCCAGATGGCAATGCCGTTTTTGCCCAATACGCGTTCGAGCAGTTCAACCGGCATCTCTTGAATGGTGCGTACTCTTTCAATGCCCATGCGTCTGAGTAGATGATAGGTTTTGTTACCCACCATTGGTATTTTTTTGATAGACAAAGGAGCCAGAAAGGGTTTTTCATAGCCAGTTTGTATTTGTATGTGGTTATTGGGTTTGGCTTCGCCAGTACCTACTTTAGCTACTGTTTTACTGGTCGACAGACCGAATGAGATAGGGAGTTTAGTCTCATGAATAATTTTTTCACGCAGTTCTTTGGCCCACAGGTAAGTGGTTCTGATGTAGCGATCCATACCGGTTGCATCAATGTAAAACTCATCGATGGAGGATTTTTCAAACAGCGGCGAACGTTCGCGTATAATTTCTGTTATCTGGTTCGAAAATTCACTGTAAGACTGACTGCTTCCCCTGATAACTTTGGCATGGGGACATAATTGTCGTGCCATGCGCATCGGCATAGCCGAATGTATTCCATATATGCGGGCTTCGTAGCTGCAGGCAGCCACAACACCTCTGTCCGAAGTACCACCGATAAGAACAGGTACACCAATCAACTCTTTATTCATCAGCCGCTCACACGATACGAAAAACGTATCTAAATCCAGGTGTATTATTGACTTGTTCATTTTTTTTGTCGATTATATCGTCATTTATTTGACTATAATATAGTCATTTTTATTACCTTTGTAAAATGAAATGATATGAAGTTTCCTATACAAGTGTATAGGTTGTTGATAGTGAGAGGGAAAAAGTTATTCGTCTGAAACATTAAAATAGTATACATGTATTTTGCAGAAAACATCAGGTTTTTACGAAAGCGGAAGAGCTTATCACAAACTGATTTGGCGACTATTTTAGAATTAACCCGCACAACGTTGGCTGGTTACGAAAAGAGTGTACAACCTCCGTTTAAAACCCTCATTAAGTTTGCCGAGTATTTTAATGTATCCATCGATGCATTGGTGCGTTATAAGCTCGATGCTTTATCGGAGTTTCAGTTGTCGCAGATAGAAGGTGGTTTTGATATTGATGTGACCGGACAAAAGTTGAGATTGTTAACAGTTTCGGTGGATAAGGACGGTAAGGAAAACATTGAGATGGTACCGGTAAAAGCGCAGGCAGGCTACACTACGAGTTATGGTGATATCGATTTTATTGCTTCATTGCCAAAGTTCTCATTACCTTTTTTACCTCACGATAAGACCTATCGCACTTTCCAGATTCAAGGTGATTCGATGTTACCCATTCCTGAAGGAGATTGGGTGACGGGATCGTATATTCAAAACTGGAACCATATTAAGGATGGTACACCTTGCATCATTGTTACCTGCGATGAAGGGATTGTTTTTAAGGTAGTCTACAATCAGATTAAAAAGAATGAGACTTTATTGTTGGTATCAACCAATCGTATTTACAAACCTTATGAAATGGCAGTGAAGAATATTGTCGAAATTTGGCAATTCGAAACTTATAATGGTTTTGAGATTGATAAATAATACATTGCCCTAAGCTTGCCCTTGATTATTTTTCTTAGTTTCGTGAAACAATAAATAAAACCTTATAATTATGAAGAAGATAAATCAAATGATGCTGATTGTAACAGTATTAATGGTGTCAATCGGCATGTCTGCACAAACTACCTTACGTTATAATCTAAAGGTGGGACAAAAATACGGACTTAAGCAGATGACGGTTCAGGATATTGAGCAGAATATCTCTGGTATGACCCAAAATATAAAGAATACAATAGGTGGAGATGTTTCTGTAACTATACTTGCTAAAAATGGAAATGTTTACTCCTCAGAGGTTGTATTTGAGTCAATGCTTTTTAAGATGGAGAGTCCGATGATGAATATGAGTTATGATTCGAAAGATGAATCAGCAGATCAATCAAATCCACTTAATAAAACTTTTAGCCTGATTGTAGGGCATAAATTTCAGGTGAAGTTTGATGATCGAGGTAATATTCAGGAGGTAAGGGGATTTGAAACGGTAGCAAGTAAAATAACGTCAGTTTTTGGTGAAGACCAGCAGCAGGCCGAAACGATGAAGAAGCAATTGGGAGGTCAATTTTCGGATGAAAATATGAAGAATACACTAAGCAGTATGTTTATCGTTTATCCGGAGGAAAAGATAAAGGTTGGCTCAAAGTGGACCAATAATACTCAGTTGAGGCAACCGGTAACGATTAACAATACTTATAACTATACTGTTGATCAAGTGGGAAAGGAAAGTGTAAGTCTATCTGGTTCAGGCACAATGGCAACTGAAGAAGGACAAACCATGCAGCAGATGGGCATGACACAGCATTTTGATTTAAAAGGAGGTTTAAGTTTTGCTGCCAGTGTAAATGCTAAAACAGGTTGGCCTACAGAAATAAAACTGACACAAAATCTGGATGGTGTTGTTGCTATTGAGTCACCTCAGTTACCAACACCAATGGAAATGCCAATGAAAATAAATTCGGAATCGACTTATTCGAGCTTCTAGAGTATTAAGAAATTACTAATGAAAAAGCCGGCTATGCCGGCTTTTTGTTATGTTTTAGGTGAAAGAATTGTTGTGGCTTTATCAGCAGTAGAAATCTGCTCAAGAAATTTCCTAAAATCATTGAATTCATCTTTAGGATATAAACCTTTTTTGATTTCTAGATATCGATGTACAATTAATTGTTTATTTGCACTCTTGATACTGCAATTATAACTTCCATATGGCGTAGTTAAATTCACATCTTTGGGTAAAGATTCGACCTGCATGTTTTCTGGGAGGTTGTATATTAAAGTATCGCATTCACTGTAGTTGCGTTTAATATAAACGGGTGTTTTTCTATTTCTGGCATACGCAGGAATGGTTGAAAAGTCATTTACTTTATTGGTTTTAAGAAGTAGACGCGTTCCCATTTTTGTAGCAAAATCTGGCAGAATAAGATCGATGGTTTTGTGTAATTCAGGATGACGTTTCTTAATTACATTAATTTCATATTTTTCAATCTGAAAACTCGGTATATCAATGGAATTGGTGATGTGTTTTTTTCTATCTTGCTCATCGAGTATGGTTAGCGCGAATTCATTACTGTATAATGCTCCCGAATAGCAGGCTCTTACATTGGCATCCGCATATCCATCTGAATCGAGGTTGATCGTTGCTTTAATGGTCTGACGGTTTTCTTCAACCGAGTATGATGGTGTTTTAATTAATTCTGAACCACCATTCTTAACTACTAAAGCATTTCGATCATCGGTAAAATTGCTGATATATCCACAAGGAGAGTGTGAATTTGTACATTCAATCCATATTGTATCATTGGGTAATTCAACGTTTAAAAAGACATGGTTGAAACTATCAGCTACAAATTCAGGATCAACCGTGATATTATCATCGCCTGCACTTACTACTGTATAATGACTCTTGTAACCAAAATGATTAAGAATTGACATCACGTAATTTGTTAATGCTTTACAGTCGCCATAAGACAAGCGATCAACAGTTTCTGCATCAAAAGGCTGTTGTCCACCTATACCTTCCTGGATGCTGATGTAGCGATTCTTTTTCTGAGAAAATTCATAGATTTTACTAATTTTCTCGTAGTCAGTCATTTCATCGGTAAATAGTTGACCTATCTTATTTATTGTTTCTTCAGGAATGTTATCCTTTCCTTCGATAAGAGAATAGCAAAAATCTCCAAATCCTTTCCAGCTTTCCAGATTGCCACTGTAACCTTTTAACTGAAAATAGCTTGGCGATACAATAATAGTCGGGGCCCATAAGGAAGCTGGAGGAGACAACGGTTCAAAAGTTGGTGCTTCATAGTCTCGTGCCACCCAAGTGTACAATTTGCTATTATCGTTTTCAATCAATTCCACCTTTTGAGTAAAGTTATTCACCTTGTATCTAAAGTTGTAATCTTTAGGTACTTTATATGAAACAACCGACTCCTGAACAGAAACATTCATACCATTGAATAGAGACCAACTTGGCCACAAATAAGAGTTATTTATTTTCATTGTATATGAATACTCCACCGTAAAAGGGTAATCAGTACATTTAGGATCTATTAATTTAACCCTTGAATCTTCATACAGTGATGCATCAGAAATGGAGCTCCGGTCGATTATATCATCTTGCTTTATTCTTTTTATGCGTTTACCTGTGCTGTTGTATATTGTACCTTCGATATCTTCTATTTTATAAAGTTTGGTATATCTTTCTGAAAAATAGGAAAGTTCGAGAGCACTTTCTTTTAAGATTGTAATAGCAACCGTTTGTTTACTAACCATCTTACTTGGACTAATGTATTCTGTTGCTGAAGATCTATACCTTACCACGGCATGTGCATTTGCCAATAGAGCTTTAGGTATTTCTTCAACAGGATACTTAAGTTTATCTTTCCCAAATACACTATTTGAAAAAAGCAGTAGTAGTAATGTAATTAGATTATAATGAAGCTTCATTTTGTGCGCGTTTAATAACAATTGGTTCAGCATGTTTATTTATAATAGCTGCATAAAGTGATTTTAAATATTGGTACTCTTCAACACTGTAAACTGGTTTATTTAACCGAAGTCTATATGTTACAGTTATTGTGTTTCCTTGAGCTTGATAATTAATTAAAACTGTTGCTGTTTTGTCCGGTAGTACAGCCCTTATTGGTTCCGGAATTTCTTCAAACTGATAATCTTTAGGGATGTTTATTTTTGAAATAAGGTATTTCTCATGTTTGTATGCGAAGTCAACAGGGAATTTTCGTTCTTCAATTTTAAAAGGATTATCTTCTAGTGTCTCAAATAGAAAAGGATTAATTAAAGCCATTTCATTAATGACTTCCACTTTGTTATTGATGCTTACATCATACTGTTCTTTAACCGGTTTATTGAGACTGTCAATATTTTCAAAAGAATAATCTTTAATGGTCAGGCCTGGATTAGTATTTTCAATATGATTAATGTATTCCTCGTTACTCGCATATTCATTCATATTTTTACGAAAATTAAATGCCGAATAATCATAGCGATTATAACTTATTTTACCATTCAGTGCCATCTGTTCATCTATTTTAAGATCATAGAATACTACATCTTTATCCTTTAAATCGGTATTAAGATCAAGCCATTTACCTGATTTATTAGTGACCAGTCGTCCATGCTGGTTAAGGCACCTTTTAGGTAACATTCCAAATGGAAGGAATGGCTCTGTAGCATCAAGAATATACTCTTTATCATCAATTTTGGTCCAAACCATCATATAGTTTAGCTTTCTAAAACTAGGGTAAAATCTATGAAGACGTCCGTTGTCTCTGGTACTTATTACAACTGGAAGTGCAGTAAGATCCATCTTCATAAGAAGTTGCATTAGCATCATGTTAATTTCTGCGGAGTTGGCTTTTCCTTCTTTGTATGGTGTTGAAAGTAACGAGCTGGAACTATATGCTGATTCCATTCCATTCCATTTGATCTTTTTAATTTCATTATAGGCAGCTTTAACTTTATCTAAATCATTTGTGTAATCGGCCTCAATACGTTTTTTTACTTTTGTTAAGTATGTTGAACCATTCATTATTGCGTGGCCAAAGTATTTGTTGCTTGCAAGGCGATCATTTACAGCTTCCCAAGATGTTGTGTAGTTTCTGTAAATACCATAATTAAGAGCTGTGATATTCAATATGTCAAATTCAAATTTCGACATATAGTTTTCAATCGAACTCATATAGGCTTCCTTTTTAAATGCAGGTACTTCAAGCATTCGGTATGTATTGGTATTAACAGGTGTGATTCTTCGATATCCTATGGAACGTTTGCGATAGCTAATGATATTTGATTCTTCAAGTTTAATTTCGGCATGTTTAACAGGGATCAATTCCTGAAAAGAAAACTCTGAAGGCAAAAGAGTATGAGAGATCTCAATATCATATACTGTACCAACTTTTATGTTTGGCATGGCTACCCGAATTCGATAATAATCCTCAGTTACCTTTTCTTTAAAGATACTTTCCTTCTTAAGTTTTTCTTCTATTATTTCGCCATTATCAAGGTTATAAACTCTTCCGCGAATATTTACATCTTCATCACCTGGAAAGGTGTATTCTGAATATTCAGTTCCTGCTTTTTTAAGGATTTTAACTCTCCTAACAAGTCTGTATGATAGATTATTAGCATTGAAGTAAGCATATTTGCATAATACAACAGCTGTTGCAGATGTATCAGGTTCATATACTGTCATCTCTAAGTCTTCGATACTTACTTTTCCAAATTTAATAGGTGCTTTTTCGGCATAAAGGGATGTAGCTGCTAGTATAAGCAGCAAGGCAAGAAAATTTCTTTTCATAGGGATGGTTTTTTAATTAATATCAGTTAAATGTATTAATTATATTTATTCTTTAATGTGTGTAACAGCAGCCTTATATGTTATTTATAATTATTCTACGAAAAGAGCTAAATTTTAATATATGTTCTTAACTACTTGGGGTTATGCTTTTAGATCGAAATTAAGTTCTCTATCGATGGTTATTTCAGTTGGTGTTACTTTAACCTGAATAGGAATTATCTCTACACCACATTGGTGTGCTTTAATTAATGTATTGGTATATTCAGGATCGATGGAATTTGCAGGGGCAAATACCGAGACATCACATCGTTGTATAATGTAAAGCATAACAGCCCGAATACCTTCTGTTTTTAATTGAATGAGTTCTTCAAGGTGTTTTTTACCTCTACTTGTTACTGCATCTGGGAAACGAGCATAGATACCATCCTTCATGGTTACATTCTTAACCTCAATAAAACAGGTTTCCGATTCGTTTTGAGCCATAATATCAATACGGCTGTTGCCCGTTTTTACTTCGCGTTGTATGTGTTTGTAACCGGCTAGCTGTGGAATTTGACCACTTTTAATTGCTTCAAAGGCAATTAAGTTGGGATGCATGGTATTAATTCCCACCCACTGATTATTTATTTTAATCATCTCCCAGGTGTATTTGGTTTTACGTTTGGGATCTTTGGCAGGAGATAGGTAAACTTCTGCACCTTCTTCGATACAAGTTTTCATCGATCCGCTATTGGTGCAATGTGCTACTACAATTGTTCCATCATCTAAGCGAATGTCACTTAAAAAACGTTTGTATCTTCTTATTAAAGTACCGTGTATAAGTGGTGTATCAAATTTCATCTTTTAATGTTTTGTTCCAGCAATAAAGATTGTACATTTTCTATAATACCAACTGCTTTAAGGAATAATTTATATCAATCAATTCATGTCGATTTTGTTTGGCAACTGATTAAATGAGGCTATGGGATTATTTGAATTGCCTGGTGCATTGTGCATTAAGTACTATTAAGGTACTCAGTATCCAGACTGGTTTCGGAACGAACAGAAGTGCGTTATTAAATATACCTGATTATTTAAACCACTAAATGATTTGCCATCTTTTATCATTTGCAATAGAAAATATATTTTTGCGGCCCAAAAGAATTACAGAATGGAATGTAGAGAAAAGTGCGGAGCATGTTGTATAGTGCCAAGTATTTCATCCGCTTTACCAAAGATGAAAGAGGGCAAACCGGGAGGTGTTCCTTGTCCGCATTTAACGAAGGAGTATCAGTGTGATATTTTTGACTCCCCTGATCGTCCTGATGTATGTTCTGGTTTTACTCCTGAAAAAATGTTTTGCGGGAATAAACGCTCAGAGGCAATTGAAATATTGGCTAAGTTAGAAGGTTTAAAATGCTGGGAGCATTTATAAGACATTTCTCAATTAAAATCAATGTCAGGGCGCACAGAGATAGAGAGTTTGTATTGGGTTTTCTTTTTAACGCCAAATATAAAATTTGGCGTCGTGCAACCGTGTTTTTGGTTCTATAGTTTAAACTTTTATTTCTGTATTGAGCCGAGTCCGACTGAGACATGTGCTTCATTTTCTTTTTCAGTCAGTTTGTTGATTAAAGCAACAGACATTCCAGTTAATTTCGATATTTGTTCCCTCGATAAACCTTCTTTTTGCAGTCTGATTACCAAATATTCCATTGATTCTCCTACTTCGATGATATTATTATCCGGATCATAGAATCGGACTACTTTTTGTTTCCAAGGTTGCTCTCTTAATTCATGAACAAATACAACATTGTTGTCTTTTAGTGATTTGACTAACTTCTCAACATCATCATATTCAAAGTATAATTCAAAATTATTGCCTCCCTGATTTATTTCCTTATTATCAATCAATTCCTTGAAGTGTGATTTCAAATGAATGGCAAAATCTCCTTGAAAGGTTATGTTTTCACCAAAGTCATATTTTATTTTTTGACCAAGTATGTTTTCGTAAAAATGTCTTGATTTCTCAATATCAGAAACTGTAATCAGGGGGCAAATGTATTTCATAGTTCAAGGATTTTATATACCATATTTATCTGCTTCTTCTTGTAAATCTTTATCCCATTTTTCTTTTGCAAGCTCTGACCAGATCTCAATCAGGTTTTTTTCGGGATCTCTAAAATGAGCTGCTCTTATGCCCCAAGCAGTCATATCAGATGGCTCTTTTATGAATGAAACACCTTTATCTTTTAATTCTCCAAAGGATTTGTCAACATCCTGTACTTTTAAGATGATGGCAATTTTCTCTCTGTTATTAACCGGCAATTCTTCGTTGGCATTTCCAACAACTTCTGCCATTAAATCTGATTTAAAGAGAGACAAACCCGAAGGTATACCAATGTCAAAACTGGCATAATCTCCACCGATTTTACCCCATGTTACATTTAATCCAAGAGTTTTTGAATAGAACTCAAAGCACTTATCGAAATCTTTGACTAAAAGTCTAATACCATTTAATTCCATAGTTTTAATTTTAAATGATTATCCGACAAAATTAGATTGGTTCGAAGTCATAGTATTGTATAAATCGGTCATTGTTTTTCAAATCCAGTTTTTCAGGTGTAAACCCGGTAAATTGTTTTATTTCTCGGATATAATGGGATTGGTCATAATAATTGAAATAATCCGGTTTGTGATTTTTTACTTCTCGTAGGCTCTTTTTGAATCGAACAATTTTTGAATAATCTTTTATTCCGATTCCTATCATATTGCTTACTAATCTGTGCAGTTGCCTTGAACTCAATCCGATCGTTTTTGAGATTTCGTCAACTGTAATATTTCCAGTTGAAGTATCAATTAGTTCAAAACACTTTTTCAATCGTTTATCCGGTTTATTTTGAGGAATAAGTTTTAAAAATTGCTTATCTAAATAATTCACAAGAAACTCAGGGAATCCATTTAAACCATCAATCAGGATTTGTTCGTTTAAATCAAAATCCTTTAAGGTAATAGATTGGTAACCATTAAGTGATTCTTTTATATTGAATTTGAATAGTCCACCAATTGATAATGGTTTAAAACGAATTCCAAAAACTTCAGTATTCTCAGAATAGCTTATCGAAATTGATTTACTCCAAATTCCGGTTAGTCGTGTATCTACAATCCGATTTGCTTTTATAACAACCAATAAATCAAAATAGCCATCCGGAAGTATATCAAAAGGTTTTTGAGTATTAGTCTGAATACCAAAATACCAATAGGATTTTATATAATCCTTTAACCTTAGGTCAGGTTCAAATTCACGGTATATTATCTTGTTAACGGACATTTAGCATTACTGTTTGTTATCTTAGTCAACCGCGTGGTACTCTCCAGTCAGGTCACACGAAAAATAAAGCAGGCTAAAGTTTTTGACAACAATTATCTTGATTATTATTTTGGACATTGGGTGTACCTTAAGTGGTAAATATATAAAAAGTCCTTCTGTGGTATTGTAAATGAAAGCCAATTGGGTGAAGTCTCGAATTGACGCGATGTGGAAATCATGGACTCGATTAAAAGGTAATACACATAACTAAAAAACAGAAAAGAAAAAGCGAAATCTTATTCTTTGAGCAACTTATGCCTGGTCGCATATCTACTTAGGCGGTTGGCCTGTAACCCAATCTTACGTACTACAATCACTATTGATCGTCTTAGGCAGCGTGGTTATATCCTTTTTGAAGAAGACTACCTTAAAATCCGAAGTAATTTATTCTGATGATTACTAAATCGTCGAATATGTTCAATGAAAAAGTATCCAGTGGACATTATTTTAAATAGAAGGAGCGAAGTTATCCGCACTAAGATGCGTATTGGCGAACTATAGGTTCGCTAGCTGTCGATTAGATTATACACTGCATTCTATATTTAGATGAAAGAATAAATCATCAAGATCATTATTCTATTAACTTTCAAAATAATAATTCACCAACATTATTTCTTGTTACAAATTCCACCCCCACAGACACATAGTCTGCCCAACCAAGGTTTGAGGAATCACCAACTTCAATTGTTTGCTTAAAGGAAACTCCAATACCAAAATTAATCCTGTGATTTGAATTAATAATTAGTTTAGTGATTATATATCCGTTGCTGAGTTTAGTTATTTCAAATGGTGGATTGATTGTTATTCGTTGATGTCCATCCCAGATTTCGACATCAGATACACCAACAAACGGCCCACGAGAATGGGTTGTAACAGATGTCCTCCAAATAACGAATATTGAGCGAATGTAAAACCTGTTTCCTGAAGAAAATGAAGGTGTTGGAATGGCAAAATGAACAAATGACTCAATTAGTTCCGCAAACTCAATTAAACCAGTAATTCGTGTTCCATTCTTCTTTTTAGAAACGCTTCCAAATGCTTCAGGGTTTTCAACATGTAAACTTGTTCCATTAACCCACATTACATGTTGTAGTATTTCTTCTTCAAGCGATAATGTTGGTTTTTCGATTGCAGAAAATAAAGTAGAAAACTCCTGATTATCCAATCCTGAAATTTGGGTTAATTGATCAATTTTAGTAAAACCACCTAATTTATTTCGATGGGCTACAATTGATTCAGATAATTCAGTCAAGTCAGAAACATTTTTGCTCTTTTTTATAACATCCTCAATTTCCTTAGAGGTGCTTGCATTATTAAAGAAATCCAAAACAGTTTTGAAATCCTGCTTTGAAATAGCTTGGTAATTTCCCTGTTTGTTGTTCATAGTAATGGTATTTGTTTAGATAAAAACATCCTGACATGTATTATGTTGCAGAGGTTGGGCTATATAAAGTGTGAGTTTTCGAAGCATTTCACTTTCAAATTGCATTAAACCGATTTATTTATTTTTAAAGCCAAATCGTCAAAGACGAATTGGTGGTGTCATAACGAAGAGTTCCTATTAAATTATCTGCTGAATCCCGCATTGTAAATAGCTTTTGTAGTAGATGGCTTTATAATTCTTCTCCTACTACTATTAGTTGTGGGGTTATGGTTACCGCAGAATCTCCCATCAATCTTATTATTTCGTCAACATTACTGATTATTTTAGCATAATTATCAACATTAAACTCTCCTTGTGTTGCAACTCTAAAACGAACAGGATCACCAATTATTCCAATTGTTTTTAGTCTATATTCAACGTGTGCTCTATTATAATCAACGGCTGCAGCTAAGCCAGCCATGGCAGTAGTTTTTAGATTTCTTTTTCGGCTCTTTATGTGTAAAGTCATTTGCACCCCTGATCCCCACAAAACAGGATAATCTTTATTGTCTATATTGCAATAGTCATCTTTATATTGAAGGAAATTGTAAACAACTACAATACTTCTATCTTTTCCAGATATTGAACCATATGGAATCAGTTTTAAACTTGCTGCAATGTTCTCATCAAAACTGCTATAAAAAACATCATAACCACCAGTTAATTCTTCAATTTTTGTTGGTTTATTAACATCTTCTGAGCATGTTTTTCGAATTACTCCTATTTTATTTTTTATTTCTTTTGCAGGATCATCTTCTTTAATGATTTCTTCTTCAAAATTTTCAATATTAGGAATAATTTCACTTCTAAAATCTTCAAATTCTTTCATTGATTTTTCTGCAAGTTGGATTTCTTCAACGCCAGTTTCACTATTTTCTTTTCTAGGACTGCTACATGATATAATCCATAAAAGGACACTTGTAATAAGTAAAAAAATGAATGTTTTCATAATGTATTGTTTTTAAGTTAAAGGAATGCCCTTTTTTAAGCTTGCTCATAACGTTTATGCATCATCATTATATAATTGAATCCTCAATTATAATGTACCATTACACGTTTAAATAAATTTCTTGCTTTACCACCCCAACTCACCATTTAATCCCACTTGGCAGGGCAGCATATCTCCGATTAGTGCACGCAAGTTATCCTCTTTTAATTCTGATGTCAATAGTTTATTCTTTGATAATTTTCTTGATCAAACGATATGGTTATAATTAATTACAAAAGAAGAGGGAGGTAAATGGAATTAAACCCTTTACCTCCCTTTGTTAAACCTATTTAAAATGGACAAACTCTTTACTCTTAGGTAGTTGCTTCTTCTTTTTTCGAGCGTTTTCTTACAATTTCATTATTATCAGCTATTATTTGCCCAACTACGCGGGTAAAGTCACCGTACATATCGGCATTGATCAGGTTCATGGTATTCAGGTAACTGATCAGTTGGTTGTTAATTAGTTTCACCACTTCTTTTTTAATGGTGGAGGCATTGGCATACGAACTTTCGGTAGCCTTATCCGTTTCGTAGGCCAGAAACAGGGTTTCGAAACTTTATTGAGCTTCCTGTATGGCAATAAATTAAAGACTAAGAAAGGTCGCTTTCTTCTCTTATATTATCCATTTGGTAAAATGGCATAGGCTGGGATGATAATCATGCATCATTCGTTTATCTGTATCGAAGCCCTCTATGTTTAAGTGCATCTTTATATCTGAGAGTAATTCAATTGGGTGGTCAACCAACATCAATTAGCAAAAAGTAATGAACGATGGGCTGTTTGGGATAAGCAATAGGCGGATTATAAAAACACATGGGCAGAAAGTATTGACATTTGGTATTACTATATCGACCATTATATTTACGCGATACACCTGTTTAGCCGTAGATAGACTTATTGGTATCGCACCTGCAGCTATTCCGTAAAACGAGTCATGGATGCATCCATTTTGCCAGTTGATTAATATATTTTGCCCTCTTATTATTCCACTGGCTCAAATGATGTACCCGGAGATGGATAAATGTATCTTTAAACACCAATAGGGTACTTTAGAAGTACCCCCTGGCACTTAAGATGCTCTTTTTTAACATGTATTACTAGTTATTGCTTATTTCTTATTAATCAAAAGAACTGTTTTTTAAGATCAACTTCTGCTTATAAATATTTGTACACGACTTTCTTTTTCACGAGAGTCATAAGTGTCATGAATTGCTCTATATCTGGCTAGCCGTTGTGTATTTGTTTTGCTGACTTTGCCTGTTTTTCTATTTTTGTTTATCGCTATTGTATTAATGTTTGTTTACCAAAGTCTGTAAAATCATTTTATGGACTTAGTGTTTAAAATAAAGATCTAAGATGAAGAAGTTGACTTACTGGCTTTACCAACCATACAAGTTTTTCATATTCTTGCCACTTTTTGGTGTATTTAGTTTGTTATTCTCCTTTTTGGCAGCAAGTTTTTCTATTTTGGTAAATCCACGAGTTGGTAGTTTTTGGGGAGCTACCTGGGCACGGGTAACGGGGTATATCACACCCATGCTGGTAAGTGTCAAAGGGCGTGAAAATATCGAAGAAAAGCAGTCGTATGTCATCATCGCCAATCATCAAAGCGGTTACGATATTTTCTTGTTATACGGATGGTTAGGAGTCGATTTTAAATGGATTATGAAGAAAGAGCTGCGGAATGCACCGGGCATTGGCTACGCCAGCTATAAGGTAGGACATATCTTTTTGGATCGATCATCGCCCAGAGCGGCTATAGAATCGATTGAAGAGGCCAAAAGAAAATTGGTGAACGGCACTTCGGTTGTTGTTTTTCCTGAAGGAACACGCAGTGGCTCTAATCAAGTGCGACGGTTTAAGAAAGGAGCGTTCAAAATTGCCTTCGAATTGGGTTTGCCTATATTGCCTATAAGTATTGCAGATACATATAAGGTTTATAGTAAAGGCTTAAATCTGTTGCCGGGTAAGGTGCAAATGCATATTCATCAGCCCATTAATACATTGGATTACATGGATAATCAGAATGAGCTGATTGATAAAACGCATTCAATCATACAATCGGCCTTAAATTAAGGTGGTATATTATCAAACAAAATGGTTTGTCTAACGTAGTGCACGGGTATGAAGTATTTCTTATTAATGATTATTTGCTTGTATTGCCTGGGTGCTTCGGGGCAAAAGTATAGTGTTAAATCAAAAAAAGCGATTGCCAGCTTTGAAGCGGCTCAGAAAAGTTATGCCAATAGTCGCTTCAATGAAGCAATCAATTATTTAAACGCCGCCATTAAAAAAGAATCATCCTTTATTGAAGCCTACTTGCTAAAGGCTGATATCTACTTCAATCAAAAACAACATACTTTGGAACTTGAGGCACTGGAGAAGGCAATTACTATTGACAGCACCTACTTTAAACCGGCCTTGTTCAATATGGGGGTGGCCAAATATAATACCGGACAATACGATGAGGTTGCTTTTTGGATGAATACTTTTAAAAGACACAATAAAAGCAAACGCACGAAGCTTGACCCAGACTTTTGGATTGAGAAAGCTGTTTTTGCCAAAGAGGCCATTGTCAACCCGGTATTTATTGAACCGTATAACCTTGGCGAGAATATCAATAGCGATTTAGATGAATATTGGCCCAGTTTAAGTGCCGATGGTGAAACAATGATATTTACGGTTTTGGTGCCAAAAGATCCATTGGAGGCCGATCCGGGTAGTTTAACAAAGAATGCCATTAATTTTCGTGAGGATTTTTATGTATCGAAAAAGGTAAACAACAACTGGATAGCCCGAGAAGCCGTTGTGTCGCTTAATACCAACAGCAACGAAGGTGCTCAGTCGTTGAGTGCCGATGGTAATTGGATGTTTTTTACAGCCTGTGGTCGAAGCGGAGGGAAAGGAAGTTGTGATATCTGGTTTTCGAAACGGACAAAAGAAGGATGGAGCAAGCCAACTAACCTTGTAGCACCTGTTAACACGCCTTTTTGGGAGTCGCAACCAAGCTTTTCGGCAGATGGACGTTCACTTTATTTTGTAAGCAGTCGCCCCGGTGGAGAAGGAAAGAAAGATATTTGGAAAGCGACCATTTCAGGATTTAAGAAAGATGGAACACCTTATTTCGGAAAGGTGGAAAACCTGGGACCTAACGTTAACACCGAAGGTGATGAAAACTCACCTTTTATACATCACGATAATCAAACGCTTTATTTTTCATCGGACGGATGGCCGGGAATGGGAGCGATGGACTTGTTCTATTCGCGTAACGGGCCATCAAAAGGTTGGTCAAGGCCAACTAACCTGGGTTATCCCTTAAATACCGAAAATGATGAAATAGGCCTGGTTATTAATGCAAAAGGAGATTTGGGATATTTTTCTTCCGATGGTCTGGACGAAGGTGATGATAAAGATTTGTATCAATTCACAATACCTGAACAGATTCGGCCAAATCCTGTAACTTACGTAAAAGGTAAAGTTTACGATGGTGAGACGAACGAGGTTTTATCGGCTGATATCCGTATTAATAATATAGCTGATGGACAGCTTTCTGTATTAACAAGTACAGCACCATATTCGGGCGAATTTTTGTTTTGTCTGCCGGGCGGCAATCAATATGCTCTTAATATCCAAAAGGAAGGCTATCTTTTTTATTCCGATAACTTTAAGGTTGCAGATAATGCTTCAATACTTAAGCCGCAACAACTGGATGTTTACCTGAATAAAATAAAGGCAGGTGCCTGTTTTATTCTTCGTAATGTGTTCTTTGAATCAGATTCGTATGTATTAAGCGTCAGTTCTCATATTGAGTTAGACTATGTTGTTCGATTATTGCAGATCAATCCAAATGTAAAAGTTGAAATAGGTGGTCATACCGATAATACAGGTACTAAATCTTATAATCTTGAGTTATCCAATCACAGAGCAAAAGCTGTATATGAATACATTCTATCCAAAGGAATAAGCGCAACGCAGCTTAGTTATAAGGGATATGGCATGTCTAATCCAATTGATAGCAATGAGACGGATGAAGGCAAGGCGAATAATCGAAGAACAGAACTAAAAGTTATTGAATAGTGTATCGTTCATTAAATTTCATTATATAACTCATCGGATGACTAGTTTGATAATCTATTACTTAGTCATCCGATGAGTATAATGCTACTTTTAAAACCAACTAGTAGTAGCAAAAAAAAACTGCCCGAAGGCAGTTTTTTATTTGTTTAAATATTTTGATAAGGTATCCATCAGTATTTGTAAACGGATGGGTTTTGCCAAATAATCGTCGCAGCCTGCTTCCAGGCATTTTTCTCTCTCTCCCGACATAACGTGAGCTGTTTGAGCAATAACAGGAATTTCTTTGTTGATGGCTTTAATTTCGCGAGTAGCCGTATATCCATCCATAATTGGCAACTGCAAATCCATTAAAACCAAATCAACCGTATTGTCTTTAAACAGGTCAATGGCCTCTTTCCCGTCTTTGGCCCATAAGATTTTAGCATTGGTTTTTCGTAGTGCCGCATCAAAAAATATCTTGTTGGTGTCAACATCCTCAACAACTAAGATTACTTTATCCGCCCAGTCTTGAACCAGCGAATTGTTAATCGAATCACTTACACTCATTTCAATATAGATGGGTTAATATCCTTTTTACAATCCTAAAATAACTGATGTTTCACTATTATCCAAAAAAGCTTTTAAAAACAATTTACTGACAATTTTCGTCACTTGAATTCTTTTAAAGCGATTATCTTACAATTTGATAGGGGTATGCATTAATTTTTTCTATTTTCGTTTATCATATTGACGGGATAAACGTAAAGAATGAGGACGGTTTTTGTTTTTACATTATTATTTGCATTCATATCATCTGGCAGGTCAGATACACGAGTAGATTCGATTATTAATAACCTGACATTAAGAGAAAAAGTTGACTTATTATTTATCGCTCCATCAAAGGGATGGGGAGATAGTATAGTTGTTGGAGATCAAATTTCAGAACCACTTTCGATATATGATGCCTATACGGGCTTAAATGATTCTTTGGACTATGATTTTCCAGATGCAACCACTTATTATTGTATTGGCGATAATAATTTGAAAGAATCAATACGAAAAGCAACCCTGAATGTCTGTGTTAATAGTGGATATGATGGCGTAATAACACCTGGTAACAAAATTGGAATCGCTAGCCTGGATATTAAAACAGATTCATTTCAAATAAGAGCACGGCATCAAATTATTGATTTTCCCAAAGATGTTTATTTCGAAGAGTTGAATAATTCGGTGCATTCAAATAATGGGATAGAGCCGTCCTTGAAAGAGCAGAAATTTGATGAATCCGGGTTATCCATTTTAAATATTTGGAAACGAACACCTCAATTTGATATTTCGTTAACCAAACTTCTGGAACGAGACATTCTTTTTTGGAGAACTGAAGATCAATATGGACAACAGCTTCTGGAACAGATATTTCTGGAGGAGAAAATTGATGCTTCCTTGCTCGATCACCGTGTGCGAAAACTTATACAACTTCAATTAATTAAGTCGAATCCGAAACCCGATGTTTTGAGTGATGACTATTGGGAATTGATGATGCATAAGGCCTCGAAACAATCCATTTCTTTATATCAAAGAGAATCACTACTGCCAATTAAAAGGATAGATTCTACCTTAGTTTCTGTTAATGATTTGACATCAGGGCAAGGACAGCAATTTATTCATTTAGCCAAATATTATCAGCCAACTGTCAGACAATCTGATAGTATTGCATATGTGCAAATCGTATTATGCAATCAAGAGGATAGCCTTGCTTCATTTGTGGATCGGGTAAACGTGAATCTGACAAGAAATCATTCTTATATTTTAATCTATGCAGGCGGCATAAGTGAAAAATTGGCAAATAAAGCAGCTGATGTTTTTAAGACCATTTTAACTATGCCAAAGGAAACGGACCAATCATGGTCGTTAATGGCGCAGGCTGTTTATGGTGGTGCTCAGGTTAATGGTTATTCAATTTATAACGATCTTTTCGAAAACAGTTTACTAAAACGAGAAGCCATAAAAAAGAATCGAATAGGTTTTGCATACGGTCCGGACAGGATAATTCCAAGGGACTCCATCGCGAAAATTGAGAAAATTATAAATGAAGCTATTCGTGAGAAAGCTATGCCGGGTTGTCAGTTGCTGGTGGTTAATAAAGGTGAGATTATAACGCAAAAAAGCTATGGATTTCATACCTATAATAAAAAGGTTAAAGTAAAGAATGATGACCTTTACGATGTTGCATCAATTACCAAATTAGCAGTCACCTTTCCTTTGGTAATGCAGCTTTATGATGAAGGAGTACTGGATTTGGATGCACCAATTGTTGATTACATTCCGGAGGTTGATACAACTGACAAGGCAAATATTACGATCAGGGAATTGCTGCTTCACCAGAGTGGTTTAATAAGTTATATACCTTTTCATAATAACTTCCTTGATCGAGAATCGTTAAGAAGACGATCGTTATATAGCCGGCATTACTCGCGTATTTTTAATGTTCGTGTGGATACCCGTTTGTATCAAAATAAAAATGCAAGGTTTCGTAAGGATGTATTTTCCAGTAAAGCGAAAGAGTCCTTTAACCTGCAGTTATCAGGCAATATGTTTATGAATGCCAATTGTGTTGATTCGATGTATTATAGTATATATGAATCACCACTTCGTAGTCTGAAAAATTATCAATACAGCGATTTGGGCTATTACATACTTCAAAAGATTATCGAAAAGGAAGAAAAAGTAAGTATTGACACGTTATTTTATAAGCGCCTGACTTCTTTAACCGGTGGAAGCAGGCTCTTGTACAAGCCGCTTGATCAGTTTTCAGTGAACGAAATAGTTCCAACGGAGAATGATTTAGCTTTCAGAAAAGAGTTGCTTCATGGTTTTGTGCATGATCAGGGAGCGGCAATGTTGGGAGGAGTGGCGGCACATGCGGGATTATTTGCTAATGCAGGTGATTTAGCCAAACTGGCACAAATGATGCTAAATGAAGGTTCATATGGTGGTATTCAATTTATTAATCCCAAAACAATTGGTTATTTCACTCAAAACAATCAGTATGGTAACCGAAGGGGCCTGGGGGTTGATAAACCGCAATTAAAACCTGATGAAGACTCTCACGTGTCGAAAATGGCATCGCAATCTTCATTTGGACATACGGGCTTTACAGGTACCATTATGTGGATCGATCCAGAGCACGAACTGATCTATATTTTCCTGTCCAACCGTATTCATCCAAGAGCTTATAATAAAAAGTTGATTGAAATGAATGTGCGTACCCAGATTCAGGATGTGATCTATCATTCAATTGTTAAATAAAAAAGTATTAAATAATTTTTTGAAACTTTCGATAGCTTTTAAATTAATTGAAATGGGTTATTAAAACTTTCTATTTTTTTTATTTTTAATGATTATAAATTGTAAATTTGCATCTGATCTAAAACCGCAAAACTTCAATTTAGAGTAATTATGATAGAAAAATTCAATCAGAAAATCTCTCCCGCAGGGAAATTTAAGAATGAAGGTTATCACGATGATCCTTATTTACGTGCTTTAATAACCAAACATGAAAAGATTTCCACTAAAATTTATGGTTCGTCAACAGGAGGTTCGAAAGCCGTTGCCTCAGAAATTGCTTCAATTATAAAAATAAAGGAGCTCGAAGGTGGAAAGTGTGTATTAGGACTGGCAGTTGGATCAGCACCCAGTGAAGTGTACTCTGAATTGATTCGTCTGCATAAAGAGGATGGTTTGAGCTTTAAAAATGTTATTGTATTTAGTGTGATGGAGTATTACCCAATCACAGCTGAAGCATTACAGAGCTTTAATCGTAGCATAAGAGAGAAATTCTTTAATCATATTGATATTCCAAAAGAGAATATCAATTATCTGGATAGCAGCATACCACAGGAAAAGATCTACGAATTTTGTCATAGTTTTGAAGAGAAAATTCAAAAAGTAGGAGGTATTGATATGCAGATTCTGGGTATTGGTCGAACCGGACATATTGGACTTAACGAACCTGGTTCTTCAGGTAATTCACTAACACGCATTGTATCGCTCGATAACATTACAAGAACAGAGGCGGCCTCTGATTTCTTTGGCATTGATAGTGTGCCTCGCAAAGCAATTACTATGGGTGTTAAAACCATACTTAATGCTAAGCGTGTTCGCGTATTGGCATGGGGTGAAGGTAAAGCAGCCATTTTAAAGAAAACGATTGAAGGTGACATTACCGAAGAGATTCCGGCGTCGTTCCTGCAAAATCATGAAAATTGCAAAATGATTTTGGATGAAGCTGCAGCTGCTGACTTGATTCGTGTTCAGACACCATGGTTAATTGATAGTGTTGTTTGGGACGATCGCCTGATTAAAAAAGCGGTTCTTTGGTTGTGTCAAAAAGTTCAGAAGCCAATTCTGAAATTGACAGATCGTGATTATAACGATAATGGTATGGGTGATATTCTTGCAGAGAGAGGATCGGCCTATCAGACCAACATCAGAATATTTAATGAGCTGCAACATACGATTACCGGATGGCCGGGTGGTAAACCAAATGCTGATGATACCAATCGACCTGAACGTAAATCGCCAGCTAAGAAACGTGTAATAATATTTAGTCCGCACCCCGATGATGATGTAATTTCGATGGGAGGTACGATGTTACGTTTGGTTGATCAAGGGCATGAAGTACACGTTGCTTACCAGGTATCTGGAAGTATTGCAGTATCGGATGATGATGTATTACGTTACCTTGATTTTATTGGCGATTACACCAATGGCTTAACCGAGAATAGTAAAAAGATGAAGGCTGAACACGATAAGATTCGTAAGTTTTTGGCCAATAAAAAAGCCGATCAGATCGACTTACCTGAGGTGCGACGTATTAAAGGGTTGATCAGGGTAGGAGAGGCTAAGGCCGGATGCCGTTATGCCAATGTAAAAGATGAAAATGTACATTTCTTAAACTTACCGTTCTATGAGTCGGGAAGTGTTGAGAAACACCCGATGGGAAAAGCGGATGTTAAAATTGTAGCTGAATTAATCAAAGAAGTTAAGCCTCATCAGATTTTTGCTGCAGGTGATTTGTCAGATCCACACGGTACGCATCGTGTATGTTTGGATGCTATTTTTCAGGCCGTAGATGTACTAAAGTCTGAAGACTGGATGAAGGATTGCTGGGTATGGTTGTATCGAGGAGCATGGCACGAGTGGGAAATTCATAATATTGAAATGGCTGTGCCTATTAGCCCTGATGAACTAATGCGTAAGCGTAATGCTATCTTTAAGCACCAATCACAAAAAGATGGAGCTATGTTCTTAGGTGGTGACAACCGTGAGTTTTGGCAAAGGGCCGAAGATCGAAACCGAGGAACGGCTAATTTGTACAACGAATTGGGTATGGCCGAATATGAAGCCGTAGAAGCGTTTGTTCGTTACGAGTTCTTATAAATATTTGCATTTAGATAGGAAAAAGGTGTTCGAAGAGAGCACCTTTTTTTATTCACAAAAAAAGAGCGATCAATTTGATTGCCCTTCCAGTCAGATTAATGACAATATTATCTGTTTGCTTTTAGCTTTTCGGCCATTGCAACACCAAGTTGCCAGCAGGCTTCATACTTATCTTCTTTTAATGCATGTTTTTCTTCAACAGCATCAGCAACTTCTTCCCACTTCAGGCTTTCACCTATTTCGCGAAGTTTCTTAACTGATGCCCCGGCCCACGTAAATGAACCTAATACACCAAAATAATGATTGGTCACGCCCATGTGCTGAAGCTTAAGTGCCAATGTCTCCATATTAGGATGTAATTCATTGCTATAGGTCGGACTTCCAAGAATTAAGCCTTTAAATTTAAATATATCCGAAATAATATAAGAAGGATGTGTTTTACTTACATCATAAACACGAACGTTTTTAATGCCATTCTCAGTGATGGCCCGAGCTGTAACTTCAGCCATTTCCTCTGTATTGCCATACATCGAAGCGTAGGCTACAATAACACCTTCTTCACCTTCGTATTTGCTCCATTGGTCATACATTTCAATCATGCGATTGATGTTTTCACGGTAGATAGGCCCGTGAGATGGCGCCACCATTTTTAGGTCTAAGGCACCAAGTTTCTGGAGAGCTTTTTGAACTGGGTTTCCGTACTTCCCAACAATGTTGGAATAGTAACGGCGCATTTCATCTACATAGTGTTCGAAATCCAATTCACCATCAAAAATTCCGCCATCCAATGTACCGAAACTACCAAAAGCATCTGATGAGAATAAGATCTTGTTGGTTTCTTCGAAGCAAACCATTGATTCCGGCCAGTGAACCATCGGCACAGTATAGAAAGTCAGCTTGTTTTTTCCTAACTCAATTGAATCGCCTTCTTTAATAATTTCGAAATTACCTGTGATGCCGTAATATCCTTCAATCATTGGAACAGTTTTCTTGTTACCAACAATTTTCATTTCCGGATATAATTCCGTTAAAATGCGGATAGCTCCCGAGTGATCAGGTTCCATATGATTAACCACAAGGTAGTCAACATTTCGTCCGTTTAATATCGCTCTTACTTTAGCAAGCCATTTTTCAAAATGACCCGCTTCAACGGTATCTACAATGGCTACTTTGTCATCGGCTATAACATATGAGTTGTATGATACACCGCGTTCAAGCGGCCACATGTTTTCGAATAAATTTGTGCGACGATCATTAACACCTACGTAAAAAATATCTTCAGAAAGATTTACCGGTCTGTACATTTTTGTCTGGTTTATATTGTATGTTATTTATTTCGGTATTTGAATGCGCAAAAATAGAAAAAAGTTAGCGAGTAGAAAGAATAAAAGTCATCTTATATCTTGATTAATAACGTGTGGACATTAAAAAAGCCGGCTCCTCTGAACCGACTTTTGTAATATCCCTGATCAATCTATTGACGCCTTATTAAAAGCCATACATCATTATACTTATCGTACTTATTGCGGATTGAATTAATTCTTTCTCTGGCTGGCATTTCTTCATTAAAGGCAGAAACTGATACGCGGTATAATCCATTTTCATTTTCAAGAAGCACCGGCAGAAAACCTTCTTCTATAAGTTGTTTCTTGTAGTTTTGGGCATTTTCAAGAACGCGGAATGAGCCGATAATCACATAGTATTTAAAAACTTCAGACTCTTGGTCGTCAACCACCTTTACTTTTTCTTCTTTAACAACAATTTTTGTTTCAGCAGGTTTGTTTTCCTCTTTAACAACAGGTGTTGTTTCTTCTTTTACATATGGACTGTCACTATCATCAAAGCTTGATGATCCACCGTTTAATGAGGCGCATGATACGGTTGCAACGGCAAGTACGGCTAATGTTAAGGTTTTAAATAACTGCATGTGTTTATTATTTTTAAGGTTATTATCTGCTAGCAAAGCTAATGGCTTCGTAAAACTGTTTCCGCTTGCGAAAATAATTCCAATTTTCTTCTGTTGCCACTTCTTTTAAATAATCTTCAAAAATATTACTGAAAATATAGGCAAATGAAAAATGCTCTGAGCTTAAGTACTCCTGGGAATGGATTGCTTTTATTCGCTTGAGATATTTTTTTATAATCTCATCTTTATTAAGGTTGCTTTTGTACTCACCCTTACGGATACCTTTTTCAAGATTATCTGATAATCGTTTTTCAATAAAATCAAATTTCCTGGCCTGGTATTGATGATAGAGGTCAGGGTACATTCTTAGAATAAATACATATTTGGCTGGAGAAAGCTGCTCAAAGCGTTCATATATTTCCTGTCCGCTTATAATCATGCTGTCTATTGCTCCTTCGGTTTCATACTTTTCAAAATTAAGTACCTCCAAAAGCTCCAAAGTTTTATAGTCCAGGATCTTTTTGATTAACTCATCCGGCGTAGGTGCCCATTTCGTAATATCATTTAGTTGATATCCGATTGCATTGCAGATTTCTGATAAATTGATTTTTTCAGAAGGATGATCATGCAGGTAATCGCGTATTTGCGTGAGCTGTGTTCGTACCTTTCGTTCCATCAGACATCGGATTTATTTATTCAACCCGTAATATGCATTAGAAATTCTATTACGCATCGAAACTACTTCAAAACAAATCTCTTCATTCATTTGCTTCAATTCACCGTAGCGGTGCTACGGCTCATTTCAGTAAATGCTTGTTTTATTGTATTTTCAATGCTCACAACGATGTTCTAATGCATAATCCGGGTTCAAAACGATACCGTAAAATAGTCATTTTAGTTGTAAAACTAAAAATGCGATAATGATAGTGTTCAATCTATTATTATCGCATTTGATATTAATTGATTCAATTATTTATCTGTAAATCCGGTTGGAGTTAAGAGCACGGTGTAATTTTCGAGCATTAATGTTGTGTTGTTTTAGTGTTTTTGCAAAGTTGTGGTAACCCGAAAAATCTTCTTTAGCACACATATACAAGTAATCATGTTGAGTATGGTTCAACACGGCTTCGATACCTGACACAGATGGGATTCGTATTGGACCCGGAGGGAGACCGGTGTGCAAATAGGTATTATAAGGAGAATTTGTTTTTAGGTCCTTAGTCAGCACCCGTTGAATGTTAAAGTTACCAATGGCATATTTAACTGTTGGGTCAGCTTGCAAACGAATGTTCTTTTTTAAACGGTTAATATATAATCCTGCTACTTTAGGCTTTTCGTCAGGTTTGATAGTCTCTTCATCAACAATGGCAGCCAGTGCACTGATCTCCTTAGGGCTCAGACCAACTTTTTTTGCTTTGGCAACTCTATCTTCACTCCAGAACTTTTTATACTCCTTATGCATACGTTTAATGAAGTTTTCAGGTGAAGTATTCCACCAAAACTCGTAAGTATTCGGAATAAAGAGTGCCGGTGCAGTAGCTTCGTTAAATCCCAAGCTTTCAAAGGTTTCTTTCGAGTTTAACGCACTTAATAATTCGATGCTATCACATTCAAGGTATTGACTTACCCTACCTGCCAATTCCGGCATTGTTCTGATATTATTAAAGGTCACTTTCACTGGTGACTGATTGCCTGACCGGAGTGTATTAACAAGTTGGTTATTTGACCAATTGTTTTTGAGGCGATAGCGTCCAGGTTTAACGCTGTTATACTGTTTCAATTCGGCTACCCATTTGAAACCTTTTACATTTTTCAGATAGCCGCCATCTTCAAGTGCTATGTATACATCTTCCAAATCTGCCCCGGTAGGTATATAGATAATTTCTTTACCTTCAGGAACGATTACGTTAGCTGCATAAATGCGATTGTAGTATGATTTACCAACAAAAACAGCAACAAGCATTAAGATGATCAACAGGTATATGATTCTGATGAAAGTCTTATTGGTTTTTGTTTTTTTACTTCGTTGTTTAATTGTCATGTCAGGTGTTTAGTGAATATGTTTTTAAATCACATTGACTTCGGGTTCAATGGCAATATTGTATTTTTTGTAGATGCTGTCAATAATAGCTTTGGCCAGATCAAGTATTTGTTGTCCGGTGGCTTTACCTTTATTAATTAAAACCAAAGCTTGCTTACTATGCACAGCTGCATCTCCAATTGATTGACCTTTCCAGCCCGCCTGTTCTATTAGCCATCCTGCAGGTACTTTTACCTGCTCTTCATTGATTACATAACCGGGTATTGTTGGGTATTGTTCTTTCAGACAGTTAAAGTCTTTTGCACATATAACCGGATTTTTAAAGAATGACCCGGCATTTCCAATTTCATCAGGTTCAGGTAATTTGCTCTTTCGAATGTCAATAATCACCTGACGAACGGTATTAAGTGATAATTCTTTGTTGTTCAGCTGCTCCTTAATTGGTCCGTATGTTAGATTATATTGTTCTGTTTTATTGAGTTTAAATATCACTGACGTGATAATGGTTTTATTTTTAAGTTCTGTTTTAAAGATGCTTTGTCGATAATCGAACAAACAATGCTCATTATCAAACTCGAATGACGTTTGGTTTTCAATATAAAAGCCTTTTACTTTTTCAATGCAGTCTTTTACTTCAACCCCATAAGCACCAATGTTCTGAACCGGAGATGCCCCAACACTTCCCGGAATGTAGGATAGGTTTTCAAGTCCGTACCAGTTGTTGTTAACTGTATACTCTACCAATTCGTCCCACTCAACTCCAGCTTCAACTTCAAGCCAGATGTGTTCTTGTGTTTCATTAATAACAGAGATGTTATTTATAAGAGGATGAACAATCGTACCATTAAAATCATCCTTAAACAGGATATTACTTCCCCCGCCCAATATCAAATATGGTTCTTGCTTTTCATTTACCTGGCTTAAAGCCTCTTTAATCTCGTTAATGTTTTTACACGCTAAATATGCTCGCGCATTAACATTAAAGCCGAAGGTATTGAACGAAGTCAGGTTAAAGTTCTGTTTTGTCTCAATCATATAGCTGCTATTGAGCAGGCAAAGATAAAAGAATATGTGGTTTATGGTTTGCCAACAACTCATTGAATGAATATTTACAAACTGTAATATTCATCCCATAAGTAAAAAAATAAAACACGAGGAAGGTTTGCGCCTCCCTCGTTTTATCTCTCCAGTCTTTTAGATACTTTCATATTCACCCTCTTTGTAAACTTCTTGGGGATTGAAGGTGTTGTCTTGTAGATTGACTGAAGAACCGGATGTGCTCGGTTGAGATTGGGGCTTTCCCATTTTAGCCTCCTTTGTATTGTTTGATTTACTAATCTTAAAAAATTGCATCATTCGATCCAGCTCCGAAGCCTGGCCTGATAATTCTTCCGAGCTTCCTGCCATTTCTTCGGCTGATGAAGCATTTTGTTGTGTAACGGCGCTAAATTGATGGATAGCTGAGTTCACCTGATTTACTCCCTGCTCCTGTTCGTTACTGGCACTTGCTATTTCCTGCACCAGCATCGATGTTTTATTAATGTCAGGTATAATTTCCTGTAAGAGTTGATGTGAGTTTTCAGATATTTTGGCTCCATCGTTGGTTAAACTAACAATTTCGCTGGCTGCGTCTTTACTTCTTTTAGCTAATTTTCTAATCTCCGTTGCAACAACTGTGAAACCCTTACCGTTTTCACCTGCACGAGCCGCTTCTACTGCTGCATTAAGGGCTAATATATTCGTTTGTTGGGCAATTTCAACAATGGCTTTAATTTTAGTATTAATGTTGGCTGATGAAATCATATTTTGCTCTGAGGCTTTAGCAACATTCTGAATAGACTTTGACGATTTGTCTGACATCTCATGTGCTTGTCGGGCATTGGATGCGTTTTGTTGAATATTGGCCGTCATTTCTTCCATTGATGAAGAAATTTCTTCAGCTGAAGCTGCCTGTTCGTTTACACCGCTGGAAATCTGTTGTGCTCCTGAGGTTAGCTGCTGACTCGCAATCGCCAGGTTATCCGATCCTGTTTTAATGTTGGATACTATGCTCTGTAACTGAGTAACCATATTGATCAGTGCTATGGCTAATTGTCCTATCTCATCTTTTTGGTTAACATCAACTTGTGCAGTTAAATCGCCTTTTGCCACCTTATTAGCAAATTGAAGGGATTTTTTTATCGGGTTAACCAGGTTACCTGTGATGAAATAAGCCAAAGCTATGGCAACAATAACTGCTCCGATAATTATTATAAGCACTATAAATTGGGTGTTTTCAGCTTTATCCAACATCACCTCATCGGTAAGCAAGTATTTCTTTGACTCTTCTATGGTTTTTTCAAATAACAGCCCCATCGTTTCGAGGTATGCCATGGTTTCGTTGTGATAGATGTCTTTTGCCTGATCCATTCCCTTCAGATTCATGGCACTCCATTTACCAATTTCATCTAGAAGGGATAAAACCTCTTCAGTATTTCTTTTAATGGTTGAATTAAAATAATTGCGTGCTGCAATGTTGTCACCATTGCGCTGAAAGCTTTCTAATTTATATATACTTGTATGTAATTTGTTGTGTTTTTCAATAACCTTTTCAAGGAGTTTTTCAATTTCCGGGTATTCCTTTTTCATATTTACCACTTCATCGGAATTCAGCCATTTACCAAAATTACACTGCCTGGGATCTTTGGTAACATTGATGTGCTTTGCATTATCAATAAAAATGGCATCTTTAACATCGTTCATCCACAGAAGGTGATCTAACTCAGCCTGTTTCAGGTGAAGTGAAATATGCCAGTCCATATGCCTATAAACATCTGCTAGTTTTATAGCTGATTGATGTAAATGCTTATGTGGTTCTTCAAACTCGTTAAGGATTGGTTCCAGTTCAGGTACTAATTCCAGCGCTTGTTTTCTGCCTTCACCATAATACCATTTTCCAAAGGCACATTTGTGATAATCAGTTTGAACGGTTAGTTTCGTAACTTCATCATCAGATAGTAATCGGTTGAGTTCCTTAGCCCATATTAAATGATCTACATATTTACTTTCGAGATCTGAACGAAGTTTATTACCGTCAATTGATTCTGAGGCATTGCCGACAATTCCATTGATTCCGAATATTGCCCATAAACCACTTATGAGTAATAAAGTAATAATAATACCAAAAGCAATTAAGAATTTTCTGCTTAGTTTCAAGTTATTCCATTTCATGATTATGCGGTCTCTTTTATTGTGAGAAAGTAGGTGTTTCAACGTGGTGGTTAATAAAAGGTTAGGGTTTTAAATTTAGGTAAAGAAGTGCGCAAATAATACAAAAAAATTACTACCTAAGTACCAACGCGTTATTGATTTTTTGAAAGTTGTATTTTAATAAAAATTAACATTGTTAGATTCAAATAAAACATGCTGATTAGTAGTTTCTTTCACATTTTTTTCAAAATATTTAATAAAACTGGTATGTCAATTGTTCTTTTGGCCAGAAAACTTGTTATGATGGCAGAAGACGTTTGGGATTTAATGACCAATGCATTTGACTATGAGAGGCGTAGGTGCAGGAAACATTTTGAAGAAGTTTGCAAAAGAACTTCGTATCAACTAATAGAGCATCGGTCGAATGGTAATTTACTTGGCTTTATCGGATACTGGAATCTTGGAAAGTGGATTGCTATTGAACACATTGCAGTACAACCAAAGGAGCGTCCTGATAAAATAGTACCGGTGTTGTTAGAGATGTTACATAGTGCAGTAGATAAAGGAGTTATAGTTATAACAGAAGTTGATGTTTTAAGTGCTGATTCCAGTCAAACATACAAAGAACTTTATCGTTTGTGTGGTTTTATCGAAAATCCATATATATACATCCAACCGTCTTATCATAAAGGGTACGCATCCTTTCCACAAAAGATAATGAGTTATCCTTCAGGGATTTCTTATTTGCAATTTAAAGATTTGAGAAGTTTGCTTTACCGTTTTGTTTATGGGCAAAGGCAGATTGGATAATTATTGTAATATCTCATTTAAGTGGTAGATTATCAGTGAATTAATCTTGAGTCGCATGGGCTGATGTACCATGGGGTTATATGATGTTTTGGGACACTTATAATCTATTTGAATATTCAATACCTAACGGAATTGTGCGGTGTTGGTATTGTGACTAATCGCAGATAGGATACTGTTGTTTTGATGAGGTTAAATTGAAAAGCTCTTTAATTTTCTTCATCCATTGATTGTAGATTATTCGAAGATCAATTATCTAGGTTATTCATCAGTTTCCTCGTTAAATTATTACTTAAACTTACCTTTCTTATTACAGGCCATGGTTAGAGTGAAGAATTAAAAGAGAATAGCTTTACGAAAATACTTGCTGACAAGACTTGTTTAAATATGATTATTTACATTTGTGTAAAAATTAAATATGACAAAGGCACAAGCTTGGGTTAATGCATTTCGTTTACGCACTTTACCATTAGCACTCTCTTCGATAATTATGGGTAGTAGCGTGGCTGCTTATTACGGTACCTTTAGCTGGACGGTATTATTATTAGCAGCTTTAACCACCTTATTCTTGCAGGTACTTTCCAATTTGGCTAATGATTATGGAGATACGGTTAATGGAGCGGATCATGATGAAAGGCAGGGACCGGACCGGATGGTTCAATCTGGTATTATTTCCAAACAATCGATGCTTAAGGGGATATATATAATGGCAGGTTTAGCCCTATTATCGGGTTTGACTTTAATCGCTGTTGTATTTCCGAATGTTAGCTTGATAAGTTTTTTATTTTTCGTATTGGGTATAGGAGCTATTGCAGCAGCCGTTAAGTATACTATGGGGAGCAATCCATATGGCTACAGGGGGTTAGGTGATTTTTATGTACTTGTGTTTTTTGGTTTTGTAGGGGTAGGAGGATCATACTATCTGCATACGCAAGCTATAAACCTTTCTGTTGTATGGCCCGCTTTATCGGTTGGTTTTTTAAGCGCTGGTGTGCTTAACTTGAACAATATGCGTGATGTGCAAAGTGATACATCGGCCAATAAAAACACATTGGTGGTAAAATATGGCTTAAGCAAGGCTAAAAAGTATCATTATTTTTTGGTGAGTATGGCGATTACTTGTGCGATGGTATTTGTTGTTTTAAACCAGGCAAGCTTGTTAGCTTATATATTTTTGGTAAGCGTACCTTTATTTATAAGACACCTGTTTGTTGTTGTTAAGGCCAATGATGCTAAGGATTTTGATCCGGAATTAAAAAAACTGGCCATAAGTACCTTTCTTTTTGTATTGTTGTTTGCTTTAGGCTTGTTAATATAGTAGCTATGTATAGAGCAGAATACATTAAGCGAATTTTAGTTTTTAATGAGGCAGGAGGTACCTCGCGTGGTACACTTTATCAAAAGCCAAGTTGGTTTATTAAAATTTGCGATGAAAAAGGCAGAACAGGGGTAGGAGAGTGCTCCATAATACCAGGCTTAAGTATAGATGATACTCCGGGACTGGAAGCTAAAATACAGGATGTATGTATTCATATTAATGACTATATCAGTAACTATCATCAGTCTTTGAAGTTGTACCCATCACTTCGTTTTGCTATCGAAATGGCTTTGTTGGATCTTAAAAATAAAAAGCCTTACGAATTATTTCCATCTGATTTTACAAGAGGACATGCTTCCATCACGATAAACGGACTAATATGGATGGGTTCAGCTGATGAAATGCTGAAGCGGATCGAGCTTAAGCTGCAAAGTGGATTTACCTGTTTGAAACTAAAGGTTGGCGCAATTGACTTTGACGAAGAGTTGAAAATATTACAAACGATACGATCACGTTATTCTGTCAGGGAGCTGGAACTGAGGGTGGATGCCAATGGAGCCTTTTCATTTAATGATGCTTTGAAGAAGTTAGAGGCACTTTCGAAATATAATCTACACTCAATAGAACAACCCATCAAGGCCGGACAGGTACAAGAGATGCATCAACTATGTAAAGAAACTCCTATTGCTATTGCACTCGATGAAGAATTAATTGGCATTCATGATTCAGGTGAAAAAAGCGAGTTGATAAGCTCAATTCAACCACAGTATATAATTTTAAAACCCAGTTTGGTGGGAGGTTTTCAATCGGCCGAAGAATGGATTGATGCTGCTGAAAATAATCACGTTGGTTGGTGGGCTACATCGGCTCTTGAAGCTAATATTGGCCTCAGTGCCATTGCCCAATGGGTCTTCACAAAGAAAAACTCAATGAAACAAGGTTTGGGTACTGGACAAGTATTTAGTAATAATATTGTATCTCCGCTTAACCTGAAAGGTGAGCAGTTATATTATGAACAAGGTGCAAAGTGGGACGACCCCTTTGATATGTAGAATATGACCAAGGACGATTCTCATATAAAATACGATTCACTGTACCTTAATGGACATCATTACGTTGGGGTGTCAGGCATTCAGCATCTGACTGAACAATTAAAAGCTTCGAAATCTGAAGAACATCTTAATATTGCACACTTTCTGGATGAATGGACCAATAATAATGACACTATAGCACTTCAAACATCTGGTAGTACAGGGACACCCAAACAGATTATGGTGAAAAAAAAGTCCATGATAGCTTCGGCCAAAAAAACAATAAAATTTTTGGGTTTAAGCAAAGCTGATACAGCCCTTCTATGCTTATCAGCTAAATACATTGCCGGCAAAATGATGATTGTGCGAGCCTTGGTTGGACAGTTAAATCTGATAGTTGGTAATGTGTCAAGTGATCCACTCGCAAATATTGATCGGGAAATAGATTTTGCCGCCATGGTACCAATGCAAGTGAGTCAACTTATGGAAAAATCTCCTCAATCACTAAAGCGAATCAAACATTTAATCATTGGTGGAGGAAATCTTAATAAGAACACCATCGAGCACCTTAAAAGAGCCGGTGTTAATGCTTGGGAGACCTATGGGATGACCGAAACAGTATCTCATATAGCATTACGCTCTATTCATCAATATAATGAAGGTTTTAAGGTGCTGCCTAATATCAGAATATCAACTGATGATAGGCAGTGCCTGGTTGTTGAAGCTTCAGATGTTAATGAGCAAACCCTAATTACCAATGATATTGTTGAAATAGATGCCTCTAATCATTTTGTTATAAAAGGACGCTACGATAATGTTATTAATTCAGGTGGTGTTAAACTAATGCCAGAGGAGATTGAAGCTAAGTTACAAAAACAAATACCATTTGAGTTTATTATTTCCTCAAAGGAAGATGAGGTGTTGGGGCAAAAATTGGTTTTAGTGCTGGAGCTGAAGAATAAAAGAGAATTTATTAGCCCTGATTATTCAGAACTCAATCGTTTTGAGGCTCCTAAAGAAGTGGTTTATATCGATGAATTTCCAAGAACTGAAACAGGTAAACTACATCGATATAAAATCAAACTTCTGTTGAAGTAGGTTACAATAGTTCCTTTATAGCTGTCGACCGTTAGCCTAAAAGCGTTGGTAATATGCCTTTATGAATATGAAGTAAATAAAGATCGAATCCGGAAAGTCGGGTTCACTTCGTGTGGTTTATTATTTATGATGTGAGATTTATTATTAGGATAATACTGCTCGCTAACTGCTGTCTTAAAACTAACAGACTATTATATTATATTTGCTGGTAATTTGAATCTCACGATAATGAAAGTTTTACTGCTTAATTTGTTCATCTTCGCCTTAATAGCAACTTCATGCTACAATCAAAGGCCTGATATAACCTGTACCACATTTAATGAACCGGAAGATCCTGAGACTCCAGATGTATTGGAGTGGGAAGCCACCGGGCGAGGACTGCACCTTTCCTTTGGAAGCAAGGATGTAAAGTACAAAAAGGGAAAAGTACCCATGCTGGCAGTAACTAAAGATAAAGAAATACTTGCTTGGAAAGGGGAATCAGTATCCTTTCAAGCAGTATTGTGGAGCGCATTTCCTGTGGAGCAAATTGAGTGTGAGTGGGAAAATCTGACAACACCGAAGGGTGATACAATTTCGCGTGATATTATACAAACCCGATTTGTACGATATATTCTAAGCGACACTGATTTTATTAATGGGGAATCTGATAATATCGCCTGGCGCGATTCATGTTTGCTACCTGATATGCTCGACAGTCTGCCTTGTATGAATATGGAGGCACAATCAGTCAGACCATTATGGGTAACAATAAACATACCTGGCGATGTTACAGAAGGTACTTATAATGCTTCCCTTAAGGTTTATTCAAAGAAAAATCCACCTCAGGAATTAAGACTGAAACTGGATATTTGTAGCAGGGTATTGCCCAAACCGGAAAATTGGCGATTCCAAACGAATATGTATGTCAATCCTGATGCAATTGCTGATTGGCAGCAGGTCCCCGTTTGGTCAGATGAACATTACAAAGCCTTAACTCCATATGTTGAGTTAATGAAACGGGCTGGACAAAAAGGAATTAATGTGACGGTTTTTAATCACGAACATCAAAATACCAATTATCAACCTTTGATTAAATGGAAAAAAGAGCTGAATAATCAAATGAAGGCTGATTTTACCCAATTTGATTTGTGGGTTAAGTTTTTGATGGAGAATGGAATTTCGTCACAATTGGATTGTTTTGTTTATAATCCGGATGGCGATAATAAACTCATTTATTTGGATGAAAGGAATAATGAGCTCATCAGAAAACAGTTGGATGTTGTGCAGGATCGTAAAATTATGGAGCAATGCTTAAAAGAAATAATTAATCACCTTAAGGAACAAAACTGGTTTGGAAAGGCTGTATTTGCTATTGATAAAGGGGATACTGAAACAATTAGCAATTTAAAGCATCTTCTTCAGGAAATTGAACCGGATATCAAAATGGAGTTGGTTGCACATGATTGGACGTCAGGTTTACTGAAAGATGTGTATGCTGCGAATGTACCTTCGGGATTTAGTACACTTAAGGAATGGTTTAAGTTGCGTCATCAGCAGGGACTCGAAACATCCTATGAACTTGAAAGTAATGTTGCCTATCCAAATACGTACATCCATTCGCCTTCTGCTGAAGCTTCGTGGTTAGGGTGGTATGCTGCTGCACAAGGATTGGATGGTATTCATATTGATAATTTCAACAACTGGGGGCAAAAACCATTATTTGATGCCAGAATGTTAAAGGCTTCCAGTGGAAGTAATTATTTAATTTACCCGGGAGCTCGAAGTTCCATCAGATTTGAAAGACTAATCGAAGGTCTACAGGATTATGAAAAAGTATTAGTGCTGAGAGAGCAACAATTGACTCAAGAGTCGGCTGAAAATATCCAAAATCTTGAGTTAATTGATGAGGTATTGAGTGATTTTGTTATTGATCGTATTCCTCGTGAGAGTGCGAGCCAAATGGTGAAAAACGGGCAGGAATTGATTAAGCAGTTATCGGTAAATAATTAGATTGAGATTGCATTTGATGTTCATGGTACACTTGACAATTTCCAAGGACAAAACGAATAAGTGTGGCGTATGAATTATGTCATAACACATTAGCAACATCTTTTATTTATTTGTACTGTAATGGTCTGCCATTATTTAAGTTGACACATTAATAAAGTAATTATATGAAACTATTATCAACAATTTTATTTAGCCTGATTTGCTTAACAATTGTGGCGCAGGAGAAGAGTGAAGGATACAAATTTGAAACGATCTATGATTTAGAAGCGACTTGTGTTAAGGATCAGCACCGTTCAGGTACGTGTTGGAGTTTTTCAGCTTTAGGTTTCTTTGAATCGGAAATGATCCGTAAAGGGAAAGAACCTGCAAACTTGTCTGAAATGTTTGTTGTTCGTCATTGCTATTCAGATAAAGCAGAGAAGTATGTTCGTTTACACGGATCACTGAATTTTGGTCCTGGCGGAGCTTTTCACGATGCAGTGTATGTGATGAAAAAGTACGGAATGGTGCCAGAAGAAGTATATTCAGGTCTTGAATATGGTGAAGAATCACATGTTCACGGTGAAATGGATGGTATATTAAAAAACTATGTTGATGCCGTAATTAAGAATCCTAATAAGAAGTTGAGTCCTGTTTGGAAAAATGGTTTTGATAGTGTTTTAGATGCATATCTTGGAGAAGAACCTAAATCGTTTGAAGTTGATGGTAAGGATTATACACCACAAACCTATATGAAAGAAGTTGTTGGCCTGGATATGGATGATTATATTCAGGTTACTTCATATACACATCATCCTACTTATGAAACCTTTATTATTGAAGTGCCTGATAACTGGCTGTGGGGTGAAGTATACAATGTAACGCTTGATGACTTAATGACGATTTTCGAGCATTCACTGGAGAAGGGTTATACAATTGGTTGGGCTGCTGATGTCAGTGAAAAAGGATTTTCTCATACCAATGGTGTTGCCATTGTACCAGAAAATGATGCAAAAGAAATGTCAGGATCGGAGCGTTCACGTTGGGAAAGTATGTCTCGAGCTGACAGAAATAAAATGTTATACAGCTTTGATAAACCAGTAAAGGAGAAAGTAATTACTCCAGAGTTGCGTCAGGAAGCGTATGATAATTACCAGACTACGGATGATCATGGAATGCAAATAACAGGTTTAGTGAAAGATCAAAATGGTACTAAGTATTTTAAAGTGAAAAACTCATGGAATACCAACAATAAGTATGATGGATATTTCTATGCTTCAGAGGCTTTTGTCAAGTATAAAACTATGTCGATAATGATTAATAAAAATGCTCTGACTAAAGACTTGAAGAAAAAGCTCGGAATTAAATAACAAGTGATTGAATATACTATAAAGGGTGGCGGTTGTCACCCTTTTTTATGTGATTAGAAATGCAATTGATCTGTAGCGTCTAATTGTATAACAAGCTAGATGTAGTAAACTTCGCTTGTTTAGGCATATTACAAGTTAATAATTCAATATAATCATTGGCAAATAAATGCTTTGAATAAAGATTCTGGGTTTCAGAAGCTCCTCTTAGACATGGTACTAACGTAATAAGTTATGAAGTTTTCGTAGAAAAATTTTTGAATTAACTAAAAAAGCTACATATTTGTGAATGTTAAAATGTGTAAATAATTGATGCATTATTACACAATATTAATTTAGAATTACAAAGTCGCGTTAAAAAAGTTTAAAAGATTGATTTTGATTCAATATTTAATGAACTTTATTTTTGCGAATTGAGTATAAAGATTTATGAAGCTTTCTTCATAAGTTAGGGTTAAGGTTAGGTTGAAGAAGGAATGTTTGAAAAGTCAAGCATTCCTCTTTTTTTGTCTAATAATGAACTTTTTATTCGTAAATGCGTTAAATATGTAGTTAAGATTTTTTTCATAGATTTGGATTTTGAGTTAAGGTTAGAATTTAAAAGGAGCTTGGTTGCCAAGTTCCTTTTTTTATTCAGCTTGTTTTGTACTTAAAATCTGCCACTTATAACTTATAGTTTATTCGATAATTCCTCTAAAAAGTAAAAACTCTTTATATATTTGTTGCGGGAACTAAATTTATTAAAATGAGAGTGGGAAACTTATGCAGAGGTTCTGTGCTTCTGTTCATTATGTTGTATTTTCTTCAGAAAAGTACACTGGCAATTGGTATTGAAGAAAGATCACCAGAGAAAGCTGATTTTATTATTGAGGGTGATTTAGAAGGCAAGTATTTTACGTCTTGCGATACTTGTAACGTCTTTCAACTCAAAGCCAAGTATGATGGTTTTATTCAACTAAAGTTGAAAAATACTAATGAGACCTCAAAAGTTGTAACAATTTACAACTTGGCAGACTTATCGGTCGTTACGCAAGGTAAAACTAAACTTGAAAATCAAGTTAATAAGTTTGGTTTTAAAACTTGTAAAGATTCTGTTTATATAATTGATTGGCATGTAAATGACAATGAGTCTTTTGAATGGAGTGGGAAACAGGAGGAGGTTGCTGGTATAAGCTCTAATAATGCTATTTCAATCAAAGAAGAAAAAGTCACAACAACACATTCTTCTGATACCGATCAATGGTATGTTTATACCGCAGAGGAAGATAGTCGTGTTTGCATATCGAGTGTCGGATTGACAAAGGAAAACACATGTTTGTTTGTTTACAAAGACCCACAGGAAGGTAGTATAGCATCAAGTATGGGAAAGTCCGGAACACTTCAGGCCGAAGTTACTATTCATTGTGAGAAAGGAAAGAAGTACTACCTGAAATGGAGCAATGCATTTACATCAGCGGACTACAACTGGACAATTAAATCGCTATAAAGAATGTCATTCTTACATGTTGTTTTAATAACTGTAGAAATCAGTTAATTCAGTGTTAGCTAGTTCTACCAGAAATTGACTGATTACATGGCATAAATCGTTAAAGTAACGTTCTCCTTTTTCGGCACTTGACTGATAAGGATTACCAACACCTGTGTCATTCGTGATATGGGTCCAGTTGCGTTCTGTCCAGGCCCATTTGTGATTGAGAGCTTTTGTTTTAAAAGACTTGTATTGACCGTTACCGGCTTCGGATAGAGGACGAACCAGCTCGGGGTATAAATACATCATTAAGCTTGTTTCTATTTCATCAGCATGTTCGCCGGGATGAGAGAAATAATTATTGGCATCCAAAGCCTGAAACCAATTGCAGGTAATGATTTTTTTATCCGGGTATGGTGCACCTGCCTCTCTTATAATTGATTTAAAGTCATTGCCTCCATGCCCATTAAATATTAGCAGTTTATCACATTGCCTGAATACTGACTCGGCAACATCTTTTATGATTGCAAGCTGTGTGCTTGGCATCATGTTAATAACAAAAGGGATATCAGTTTGACCGGTATTTACTCCAAAGGGTATTTCAGGTAAGATTAGAACCTTTGCTCCATTAGCATTAGCAATCTCAACTGCCTGATTGATCATTACCCCATTTTGGAAGTTATCTGTACCGTAAGGCAAATGAAAATTATGTGCTTCGGTTGCACCCCAAGGAAGTATGGCCAGGTCAAATTGATTATTGTTAATGTCTTGTAAGTTGAGTTGTTTTAGCTGCATAACTGAGTTAGGATCTGAAGTTTTAAAAGTGTATTAATAAAAGGTGTTTAAATTGTTTAATACGAAGCTTAAGGTAATACGATTGCTTTAATTATACAACAACGGTTAAGTAATTCTTGAAATTGAATTACGATATGATGTATTTAATTTTGTTACTTTGGCAGCTGAAATTTAGATATGATGAACCCTGAATTATTAGAAGCTTTAACCTCCATGCGTATGCCATTTGGAAAATATAAAGGGAGGATATTATGTGATTTACCAGAACCTTACCTGGTATGGTTTCACAATAAAGGATTTCCTGAAGGGAAGCTTGGGATGCTTCTGCATACCTTATATGAAATTAAGTTGAATGGTTTGGAGTACTTACTTAAACCATTAAGAAAATAGAAGCCCTGGTTAATTGGCTTAACCAAGGCTATAAAATCCGATTAGTAAAAGTTACCGTCCGAACTTATAATTTATACCAAAACCAAAGAGTTGTTTAAATTGCGCGCGTGCACCTTCGGGATTTCCTTCTTCATTTATATAATCTATGTCATCATCGTAAATCAGGTTTACAGAGGCTACAGCACTTAAGAAGTCATTTACCTTCATGTTGAAAGCTACTTCCCAATCTACGTCAATATTTTGTGGATTGTTGCCTAAGTTTGAGAACAGGTCGAGGCGAGTACTTACATCCACGTTTTTTACAATGTTGGCTTTCTTTGCCAATAATTTAACCGATGCACCATATTCACTTCTTACGTGCTTTAAGGTGTCAACACCAAAAGCTCCTTCTCTCGAAAGCGAATCATCCAATACAATGGTCATTTTGCTGGTTAATGGTGAAATGTATACCGAGAAATTATCGTTTGGTTTATAATCCATACCGAGCGAGAAATTCACATAAGCCGGTGCCATAAACTCTGACAATTTAATTGTGTTTTCTGGTGGATCGTTGTATCCTACATCGAATTGAGTTTTAAAGTCCATCAAACCAGTATAGTACCATTTACTACCATCGGCCTGGTAACCTATTTTAGACGTTAAATATAGCTTATCTTCAGTCTTTACAAGGTTGTCAGTTCCTTGCTTGGTCAAACCATAACCCAGATCAATCGTGTTGTCCCAACTGACTCTTTCTTTGCTGTAATTCAAGTGCATATTGAATAAGAAGGTACCGGCAATAGAATTTTTACCACCAGCAGCCCAGTTGGTTAATGATACCTGGTTAAAAGTAAAAGCCGAAGTGCCACCAACTTTCCAGTACTTAATAGTATCGCTCTCTGCCGTTTGACCAATTGCTGTAACTGCAACAAATAAAAGGCAAATGCTTAAAACTTTCTTCATAAATAAATTAAGATTAAAAAAAAGAAATGCTCCACTTTGCAGTGGAGCTTTAATATACGTTAATAATTATTTTTCGTTATACATATGCACATCTCGTTGTGGATAAGGTATAGTGATGCCTTGTTTATCAAACTCTTTCTTAACAAATTCCATCATGTAGAAATATACATCCCAGTAATCAGATGTTTTAGACCATACGCGAGTTACAAGATTAACTGAACTATCGCCATGTTCCAATACACCAACAAACATCTCGGGATCTTTCATGATCTTTTCATTCTTATTTGCAACTTCAATAATGATATTGCGAGCCTTATCAATGTCGTCGTCATAGCCAATACCAAATACAAAGTCAACACGTCGTGTTTTTTCTTTGGTGTAGTTGATCATTGCTCCGGTTGATAAGCCTCCATTGGGAATAATTACCACTTTATTATCCAGTGTCGTCAGTATGGTGTTGAATATTTGTATTTCTTTAACTAAACCGGCATGTCCTTGTGCTTCGATATAGTCGCCAACTTTAAATGGTTTTAAAATGAGTAAGATTACTCCACCTGCAAAGTTTTGTAAGGTGCCAGACAGTGCCATACCAACAGCCAAACCAGCCGCACCTAATATGGCAATAAATGATGTCATCTGAATACCAAGGTAAGTGATGACACTAATGAATAGAAGGATTTTTAATGTAACAGAAGTCAAACTGACAATAAAGGGAACTAATGTTTCGTCTACTTGTCGTGATACCAATACGCGTTTAAAGCCTTTAACTATTTTATTAATAATCCACAGACCAACAACAGCAATTAGAATGGCACCTAAAACCTTAATTCCGTTGGCAATAATCCAAGCTTGAATCGGTTCCCAATCAAATTTTCCAATACCTAATTCTTCCATAATAAATGAGTTAAGTTTTAATTAATAAATCTTGGTTAAAACACATCAGTGTTACTAATGTTCATGCAAATTTAGTATTTGTTATTGATTGAAAACAAAAAATTAAATTCAGAATGATTACTTTCGCGGCGCAATAAAGTTAGAATGCTTTAAAATACTAAAATGACTGAAAGAAAGATTGTTGTACCTGAAGGCATAAAAGGGTTAATATTTGATATGGATGGTACTTTACTGAACAGTACGCCTGTACATTACAAAGCCTGGTTAGAAGCTTGTCAGCCATTTGGTGTTGAATTTAGTTATGATTTTTTTATAACCTTAACTGGTCGACCAGTGGTTGAGTTGGGTAAAGATCTGATTGAACGCTATAAAATGGATGCTGATCCCTTTGAGTTAGTGGCTAGGAAGGAGCAGTTGGTTAAAAGCAATCTGCATAATGTACAGATTATTAAACCGGTTTTTGAAGTGGTAAAGAACTTTCAGGGGCGTTTACCAATGGCAGTGGGGACTGGAGCAAGTCGTGAACGAGCCAATAAGCTCTTAACAGATAGTGGTATTATTGATCGTTTTGATGTAATTGTTACTTCAGATGATGTAAACAACTACAAGCCGCATCCCGAAACATTTTTAAAGGCTGCTGAATATATTCAGGTTCAACCTGAGGATTGTCTTGTTTTTGAAGATGGCCATTTAGGGATGGATGCAGCTACAAGTGCCGGAATGCAAGTGATAGATGTTAAACCATTCTATGAGTAAAGTGCCCGAATGCCAAATTTTGATCTGATATTAATATTTGATTACATTGGAACCATGGTGTTTGCAATCAGTGGAACGCTCACTGCCGCGCAAAAGCGCCTTGATATTTTTGGTGCTATATTTATTGGTTTTGTAACGGCAATAGGAGGAGGAACGGTACGCGATCTCATGCTTGGCAACCTACCGGTATCCTGGATTCAATCGAATAATTATTTCTTTCTGATATTGGCCGGAATATTAATTACCATCATATTTAAGAAGACTGTGTTGAAACTCCGAAATACCTTATTCTTATTCGATACCATCGGAATAGGTGTATTTACTGTTATTGGTCTGGAAAAAGCACTTGCTTTTGGTATTTCAGCGCCAATCGCTGTGATAATGGGACTTTCTTCAGCTGTTGTTGGAGGTATTATTCGCGATACTTTAACAAATGAGGTACCGCTGATTTTCCATAAAGAGATTTATGCGACTGCCTGTATAACTGGAGCAATAGTTTATTTGGCTTTATACCATTTTAATGTGCCAGAGATTGTTTGCGAAAGTATAACTGTGGTAACGATAATCGGGATTCGTTTATGGGCAGTCAGGTATAACATTACCATGCCACATATTTCATTGGGAGAGAAAGAGTAGTTTAATTTCTGGTTTGTCGAATTGATAATTTGATGAATTGCTGATACCTAATAATAACTATTCACTGTCAAAGCCAAGGTGTTCAGCAATGTTCTTGTATTCCAGAGCTTTATTCATATCGCCCAGTTTTTCGCATGCTTCGCCAAGGTAGAAATATGCTTCCGCTTTGTCTTTTTTAATCCGGGTTGCCTGAAGTAAATCGTTGTAGGCCTTTTCATACTTTTTAAGTTCCAAGCGGGTGCGACCGCGATTATACTTCACTTTATACGATTTCTTCTTAATCTTATCGGCCTTTGAATAATCTTTTTCGGCATTTTCAAGATCACCCATTTCAACATGCAAGCCTGCTCTGCGCACCAAAGCATCAAAAAACTGTGGTTTTAACTTGATGGCCTTATTAAGATTGGCCATTGCCGACGGTTTGTCCTTAAACTTAAGGATACATTCATTAGCCATTAAGTAGTATTCACGGGCAAAGTCTTCCACATTCTTCTGCTGACGCTTCAGGGCACTGTTTAGCTCTTTAACTTCTTTTTCGAGTTTGGTAATTTTCGATAGTCTGATTGCAATCAGTCGTTGTACTGATTCAACAGACAGTGACTCTTGTTTTTCATTGGCCAGGGCAAAAGAGTTGACTGCATCAAAAAAGGCATTATCCTCAAACTTTATCGCTGCCAATTTGTATAAATCCTGTGCTTCGGCTTTATTCAGTTCTTTTTGAATCAGTACTTTATTGTTGGCTGCTTTTGAGAATTTAACCACCTCTTTATTGACAATCACATCACGAGGCGATATTTGGGTTTTAAGTACAATACCTTGCAAAGATACACAACGCGATAAAGCTACATACAGTTGCCCACCGGCAAAGGCACCACCTGAGAAATCGAGCATAACTTTGTCAAAGGTTAGTCCCTGGCTTTTATGAACAGTGATCGCCCACGCCAGTTTAAGTGGGTATTGGGTAAACGACCCCAATTCTTCCTCAATTATGCGGTTATTTTTCTCATCGTACTTGTAACGAATGTTGCGCCATACCTCTTTTTCAACCAAATGAATTTCCTCATTTTGCAGGCGCACATAAATACCGTTCTCGTCAATATCTTCTATTCGGCCCAAGCTGCCATTGTACCAGCGCTTTTCCATGTCGTTTTTCACAAACATCACCTGGGCATTTTCTTTTATCACCAATTCCTTTAAGGTTGGCAGACCTGATTCGGGGAATTCGCCTGATATGCGTCCCGTGAACTCATGCTCTTCGCCTTCGAGCTCTTCGAGTTTGCTGTCGTTGATATAATCAACTGTATCACGTCGAGTGGCAAGGGTAATAAAGAATTCGTCTATGGGACTTTGGAAAGCTGGATTAAAACGGGCATTGATGGCCTGAATATCATTTGTGCCAGCCTGATTGATACGTATCCGATCCAAAAGATTAACGAAGGTTGTATCATTCTGTCGGTATACTTTCTTTAATTCAATCTGTACCAGTGGAATCTGCTTAAACACCCTGGCTGAGAAGAAATAAGGTGAGGGGTAAAAGTGCCGCAATATCTGCCAATCATCTCGCTTAACAACTGGCTCCAACTGAAATACATCACCAACCATTAGTATTTGCTTGCCTCCGAATGGTTGATTCATGTTTTTTGTATAAACCCTTAATACCCGATCGATAAAATCCAGAACATCACCTCTTACCATAGATACTTCATCGATGATCAACAGGTCAAGTTCTTTGATAATTTTAGTATGCGCCTTACGATATTTAAGAAAGTCAAAAATACGACCTTTTTGAGTTGATAAGTCAGGATCATCGGGCAGGATAGGACGGAAGGGAACTTTGAAAAACGAATGGATGGTAACTCCACCGGCATTAATAGCAGCAATACCAGTTGGCGCAACAACCACAAATTTCTTGTGTGTTTGCTGACAGATATAGCGCAAAAAGGTTGATTTACCAGTACCAGCCCGCCCTGTTAAAAATACAGATGAGTTGGTGTGTTGGATCAATTTCAGGGCATCCTGAAACTCTTGATTATCTGTATCAAAATTCTCCGGTAAAACACTCATTTATTCTACTTCAGCAATTCGTTCTTCTCCTGATAATTCTTCTGATCCGTAGCGTTTGATTACATTGTATGCTTTGTAAATACCCAATTCTCCGGCTTTACTCAAGTCAGCTGTTCCATTAGCTTCTTGTTTCAGATAGATTAGCGTTAAACCTCTGTTGAAATAGGCTTCGGCAAAATCAGGATTCAGCTCAATGGCCTTAGTAAAGTCTTCAACCCCTTGCAAAAAGTTCTTTTTTAAACATTGAATAATGGCCCTGTTATAGTATGCAAATTCAAATTCAGGAGCTAATTCAATTATGAGGTTCAGATCTTTAAGAATTAATTCATAATCCAGTATGTGAGAGGCTTCTTTTTCAATTTTAGGAGTCGATAGATTACTGTTATTCCCATTTATTGAGCCGTTCAGCATGATGTTGTTTGGCGCTTGTGTTTCCTCCTCTAATGCTTTAATGATCTCAACCATTTTATGACGAGAGTAGGCCCTGTTGAATAAGGCAATCACATTATCCGGATCAGATTTTAATATTTCGTTATAATCTGCCATGGCACTACTGTAGTTCATCACCATGCTATATAATGCACCTCTGGTAATAAGTATATCCCGGTCGGTTTCTTCGTCTTTAAGCTCTTCAGTAATTGAACTGATATCATTTGTCAAGCGGATGTATTTGAGCCCTTCTGCTTCGATCTCTTTATTAGTAATGATCATAGGGCGCTTGTACAGTTCTTTCTTATTGAAGGCCACTAACTCTTTCTCATAATAAGGCGGACGACTTAAAATCGTATCGCCACTATAATAGGTCAGGCCAAATACAGGTTCCAGGTCAATGAAGATATTTCGGTTTTGCACTTTACCACGGATGCTTTCAATCTGTTCCTCTTCTTTATCGCCTTCCTCAAAGTCATCCAAGACTGCCAGTTTGTTGTAATTCTGGATGTTTTTATCTGACTTCTTACGCGTTTCTTTTTTCTTCTTTTTTGATTTTTTACCTTTGTTATCGGAGTCATCATCATCTTTCGATGCATATTCGCTATTCTGTCGCTTGTCGTATTGAAGCTTAATCGCTGTTCCGTAATCCAGTTTAGCACCTTCCATATCACCCAAATTTTGCTTGGCAATGCTTCTGTTATAATAGCCTGCTCCAAAGTCGGGATAATTCTTTACAATGATATCCAGATCGGTTAAAGCCTTTTGAAATTGTCCGAGATCCAGGTACAATAAAGATCGATTGTAGAGCGTAAGAAGATCATTTGGATCAAGTGCCAAAACACGTGAAAAATCATCAATAGCTCTGTTTTTATCCCCAACTTGTGCTCTCAGTATTCCACGGTTATTATATGCAAGAGCGTTCTTGGGATCAAGCTCAATCACCTTGTCGAAATCGCTCATGGTTCCTCTTAAGTCGTCCAGCTGATACCTGATGACTCCACGCGTCATATAATAACCTGCAAAATCACTCTTCAACTCAATTACTTTATCAAAATCCTTCAGCGCATCTTCAAATTGCTGTAACTGATAATAAAGTATCCCTCGCGAAGCAAATGCTTCAGACATATATGGATTTCGCTTTATCACCATGCTATAATCATCAAGAGCGCCAATAGAGTCGCCCGCATTAATCTTCGCAGCTCCACGGCTGAGGTAAGCACTTAGCATCGAAGGGTTGCGCTCAATGATCTTATTAAAATCTTCAATAGCCAGGTCAAATTCTTCCAGCATCGAATGACTGTTACCACGGTTAATCAGTAGATTTATGTTTTCGGGATCAATCTCCAAGCCGCTTGAATAATCATCAATTGCTTTTTCGTAATTCTTTTTCTTACTCATAATGATACCTCGAACATTATAGGCATCCACTAAAAAAGGGTTCTTATTTAAGCAGGTGTTAAGGTCAACTTCGGCACCATTAAAATCTTCCAGGTAATACTTAGCAAGTCCTCTGAAAAAGTACGGATCAGACAAATAAGGTTTTGCTTTGATTACTTTATTAAAATACTGTATAGCTAATACGTAATCTTCGAAGTAGAGCGCATTTTTACCAATAGTCAGCATTCGGTCAGTATTGATTTGCGCGTTGGTATTAATACTAAAGAAGCATTTAAACAGTAATATTACGAGGATGTATCTTTTTATCATACAGTTAATCTGAAAACAACAATGCGAACAAATATACAATAGTTCGTTTATATGAAGCCGTATTGTTAATGAATAATATTCAATGAATTTAAGCCTTTTGCAAGCAAAAATTATTCCAGCATTAGTTCTTGAAACCGTATTCTTTCACTGTTTCATTCCCTTTATTATCGATAACAATAACCTTTAGCAGATGGTTTCCTTTTTTTAAGAAAGGTATGTGCTTGAAAGTACCGGTTAAGCGAGCATTCTTAGCATCATATTCGAATAGGGCCCATTGATCATCAATCAGACAGTAGTATTTTTTAATACCACTTAGTTTATCACTGATTATTACTTCAATATTTTTCCTTGCCGAATAGTCATTGTTGGTTGGTGCTTTACGCAGCTTGACAATAGGAGGAACTGTATCAATAGCCAGGGTAAAACGTCCGAAACCACGAGTGCTTGCTACCACTCTATTATCTTTAAATGATCCGCCAATTGAACTCATTTTATCTGTACGTGATACACTTGTCAGTAGAAGTTTATCCTTGAATTGGATAAGCGAGTCGGGTACAGGTATGCTGATACTCATTGACCGGTGCATTGGTATATACCTGTCGCCAATGTGATAGATTGGTGAGATAAATCCCTCCTTTTGATCTTTATGCAAAAACAAATCTATTTCAGTGTAAAAGGTTTTAGCCGGAATGTTCAAGGTCATACCTAAAGTATCCAGGGTAATCGCTTTGTCGTAAGCAACCTTTATTTGCGACGTTTGCTTGTTTTGTGATAATTCAGGTGGTGCATCTCCCTGTACAACAAATGATAAAACAGAGGTGTTGCCAGCAAAATCTTTAATCACATATTTAAATTGCTTTTCGTCACCTGGCTGAATAATATCAGTATATGTGTTTCGGGTTCCATAAAGGCTTAACTGATTATTAGGCTCCACCCAACTTTTCTGAATCACCTTACCAGTTCTTATTTTTTCGGCATAATCGATGTGCGAATTGATGTAGCGTGATTCTGCAAAACTGAATTTCTCGATATTAAAATTATATACCAGTGAATCGTTAACAAACAGGTCGATTGAAGTGATGCCACATTTGCGCCAACTGTCAGTGAAATAGTCCAGCACTTGAACACCGACACCTATCTTGCCATGTGCTTTAAAGGTTTTACTCCCTTTGGGATGAAATTCTTTATTATAGAAAACCGTGGGCAAATATTTGTCGGTTGAACGACCTTCAATACTGGCATCATCAGATAGGCAATAAAGTTTTAAGCCTTGTATTTGTGGGCGTACATCATCTACAATATCATCTCTGAATAAAAGGGGATTCATAGGTTTTTGACTAGCTTGTTCGCGCACTTCGTAGTGGAGGTGAGGACCACCTGAACTACCTAAGTTACCACTGTAGCCAATTACCTCGGCTCTCTCAATAGGTATTTCACCGGCTTTGTAAAACTGTTCGAAGGCAAAAGATTTATTTTTGTATTGCCCGGCTCTTACCAGTGAATCTATTTTATTGGAAAAGCGTTCGAGATGAGCATACACTGTTGTATATCCACCTTCATGGTTTATATATATGGCTTTACCATATCCGTAAGGCGAAACCTTAATGCGAGATACATAGCCTTTGTCAGAAGCGTAAATGCGATAACCTGTTTTTCGGTTGGTGGTTAAATCCAGACCAGAATGGAAATGATTGGAACGCAACTCTCCAAAACTGCCACTTACCGATGGCTTTAGTTTCATGGGCTTAACAAAGCGTTCTGTATCTATTTCTTGTGCGAATAATGAATATAGTGAAAATCCAATCCCGAATAATAACAAAGCCAAGTGCTTCATGCTCTACCTCTCCTTACCTTTTAAAAAACAACCAAAAATAGCTTTCTGTGTTTGAAAATGCAATGAAAAATTTTTTGCGATTGCATCATATCACGCAACCCTTATCTTAAAATTCCCTCTAAATAGTTAATCAATGTAAAAGTATCAATGCTGGCACGATCTTTATAACCCTATGATTGAGTGAAAGTTTTATTAAAAATGTAATCGCATGAAAAAGTTAAAGTTTGGATTTTTACTGGCGCTAATTGGAGTATTAACTTTTAGTTGTTCAGATGATGATGGTTACTCATTAGGCGATTTTTGGGTAACTACGGGGACAGTGGTAGAAACAACCGATTATTTTTATGTAGTAACGGATGCAGGTGATGCACTGTGGCCATCGGCAAGCAATGTATCGCCGGGAAGTGTGGAAGATGGTATACGTATTTTGGTGAATTATACCATATTAGGTGATGCTGACGATTCGGAAACCTATGACTATTACGTTAAGATTAATGGTATCTCAGAGTTATTAACGAAGCCAATATTTAATTTTGACGAGAATACATCTGAAGCGGTGAAAGACTCGATTGGTAACGATCCGGTTACAATAACCGATACATGGTTTACCGACGACTACCTGAATCTGCAGTTTGAATATGGTGGTGGCCCTGGCTATATCCACTTTATTAATCTGGTGAAAGATACCGAGGATTTAGAAACAGAAAATGGTGAGATTATTCTTGAACTGAAGCACAACAAGAATAATGATCCTTACAACTACCTGCAATGGGGCATTGTCTCAATTGATATTTCAGAGTTGAAGGTGGATGGTCAAAATTCGGTTGATATTTTTGTACGTAGCCTTGATAAAGAAGGCGAGTACCAGTACAATAAGGTGTTAACCTATGAGTATGATGTGGAGCCGGAACCAATGATGAAGAAATTCTCAGATAAGCCGATATCTGAGTCAGTTCAATAAATTGAGTTTAGTTCAAAATGAAGGTCGCAAATTTTTTGCGACCTTTTTTGTGTTGCAAATAGCTATAAGCCTTATGATTGCTGTGTTGTAGGTGAAGTTTATTGCAACTTTTTTATAAAAATGTTTTGACGGTTCATGGATAAAAGCCTATATTTGCACCGCATTTGAGAACAATGGTTCACAAATAACACAAAATAATGGTTCCGTAGCTTAATTGGATAGAGCACCTGGTTACGGCCCAGGAGGTTAGGGGTTCGAGTCCCTTCGGGATCACAAGAAAGCCTGTAAGTTTTAAACTTGCAGGCTTTTGTGTTATACAAGAGTAACACTTTTGTATCTCCACCAAGCTCAATGAATCTGTAATTTATAGTAGATGACGGATCATAAATAAATATCGTTCAAATACTTTCTTTTCGTGAACTGCACCATAATCCCAACAATTTAAATTGAGCTATAAAACCTGAAGTATAAAACTCATTGAGGGGAACCATATTTAAGCACGAGACATTTTTTAATATTGATACAAGGAATAATTTTGAGAATAAGTACATAATTATTAAGTATGAGATATGGTAATTGTACAAAATCAGTTCAGAATCAAATTAGAAAAGTCAATTATTGAAAATGAATAAAGCTCCTGATAATGAAAATTAAGAATTTACTTTTCGTACCACTCTTTTGTGGAGTATTGTTTACACAATGCACAAGTCATGAAAATAGCCGGAAAAATCCAAATATTCTGCTTATTTGTGTGGATGATCTTCGTCCGGAACTAAAATGTTTTAATGCAGAGCATATTGTATCGCCCAATATTGATAAACTTGCTGAAAATGGAGTTTTGTTTCTCAATCATTATGTAAATGCTCCTAGTTGTGGACCATCTCGGTATACCTTGCTAACAGGACAATATGGCCCACCAGGCAATAATGCTCTTTTCATTCGTTCTAAAGAAAAATCTTTAGGCAACAAAATTGATCCAAGTATGCCTGAATGGTTCAAAGAGTATGGGTACACAACAGTTTCCGTAGGAAAAGTATCTCACCATCCGGGAGGAAGAGGTGGTAAAAACTGGAATGACAGTACTATTATTGAAATACCAGGGGCTTGGGATAAACATCTGATGCCTGTAGGAGAATGGCAGCATCCTGCCGGAATGATGCATGGACTGGCACATGGGGAAATTCGAAAAAAGCCGGGCAATATGGATGTTTTTCAAAGTGTGGAAGGAAATGACACAATTTATCCGGATGGCCTGATAATTAATGAAGCACTAAAACAGTTAAAGTTATTAGCAGATGATCCACAAAAACCTTTTTTTCTGGCAGTTGGCATCCTGAAGCCACATTTGCCTTTTGGAGCTCCAAGGAAGTATTTAGACTTATATGAAAACACCACTTTCCCACCTATTGAACATCCACAGAAACCTGAAGGAAAAACAACATGGCATGGTTCGGGTGAGTTTATGAAATATAACAGGTGGGGTAAGAATCCAAATGAAGATAAGGTCTTTGCAGAAGAGGTAAGACATCATTATGCAGCTTGTGTAAGTTATGCCGATGCCCAGGTAGGGAAGTTGATTGAAAGCTTAGAGCAATCAGGTGCCTATGAAAATACAATTATCATTCTTTGGGGTGATCATGGATGGAATCTTGGCGAACATGCTATTTGGGGAAAGCATAGCTTGTTTGAAGAAAGCCTGCGTTCACCTCTAATTATCCAATACCCCTGTAATATTACAAAAGGTTCAAAATCTAAAGCGATAATTGAAACCATTGATATTTTTCCAACACTATGTGAATTGTCGGGTGTGGATATTCCACAATTTACTCAAGGTAAGTCATTAAAAACCATTCTTGACAACCCAAACCATGGTGGACATTCAGCCATATCATATAAAGGCAATGCTATTTCTATTAGGACACGTACACATCGCTTAATAGTTCATAACGGTGGAAGTGTGGAACTATACAGCCATACAACTCCCGAAAGGGAAAGTAGCAATATAGCCACTGAAAATCCGGAATTAGTTAGGCAGTTAAGAAGTATGTTACATACCCGTTTGCAAGATGATTCATCAATAAAAGTTGAGTTATGAGGACCAGAGCTTAACAGGATTGATAAAAGCTATGACGTTTCATTCTAATAATACTCGTTGCCTGACCAAAATTGATTTGATATCTATTATTTTTAGATGACTAATGATGCATTAATTCAGGATCAGACCTTTTTATAATGTGTATTAAAAACTTAAAATCATGAACAGGAAGTACCATTTTATTTCTATCACTATAATTCTTCAGTTTTTATCAATAAGTGTTTATGCACAAAGCGGTTCTTTCAAATTTAAAAGAAAGAACTTTGAGCAAGGAGGTAATGGTGCTGTTATGGTCATGGCGCATCGTCAGGATTGGAAAAACTACCCGGAAAACTCAATAGCTGCATTACAAGGCTGCATAGATAAAGGGATTGATATAGTAGAAATTGATATTCGAAAAACAAAAGACGGCGAATTAATTGTGGTGCATGATGGCAGTGTTAACAGAACAACCAATGGAAAGGGAAGAATATCGGACTTGACCCTGGAGGAAATCAAAGCACTTCGACTTAAAGATCATGAAGGTAATCAAACAGATCATACAGTACCAACTTTAGAAGAGTACATGGCTACTGCCAAAGGACAAATAATGGTTAATCTTGATATTAAAATTAATCCATTAAAGAATTTCGCGGCCATGTATCGTATTTTGGAAAAAACGAAAACATTAGATCATGCTTTGTGGGTTTTTAATGCAGAATATGAAACGGTCAAAGATATGCTGGCAAAATATCCGGGAGTAATTATGTGCCCAAAGATTGGCTCACACCAGGAAGATCCGGTGGGTAGTTACAAAAAATGGGTGAACAATTACGATCTGGAGACTGTGTTTTTCCGTTTTAAAACCGAACAGGATACCCTATGGACAGTCGTTCCCGACGCACATAAGCGAGGCATTAAACTTTACTGCCATACGTTATGGAATGGAGGTTCAGCAGCAGGCCGTTCGGATTACAAAGCACCTGAAAATCCTGAAGAAAACTGGGGTTGGCTGATAGACAGGGGTATTGAGATAATTATGACTGACGAAACGCAAGCATTACTCGAACATATTATTAAAAGAAAATCTAATAAGAACTAAATAATAATGCATATGAGAACGATCAGGTAAAAATTAATTATTCAGTTTTTTACAAAGCGAATGAAGTACGAAGTATTCATGAGCACTTATGAATAATAAATTTCCTTGAGAGTTCGATGCAATAAATGAAAATTATAAACGCATGAATAATACTCCTCTATTTAAGACATTAGTTAAAGTAACACTTTTAGCAGTTGTTTTTTACGCTTGTCAATCCCAAAAACAGAACAACAAGAATAAACCTCTGATTCTTGATATGGTTCATCATAATCCGGGGGAGGAACCTTACAATAGTGCGTACAATGATCCGGCAGTAATTAAAGATATGGGGTTTAACGGTAAAGTTTACGCACTTTTTGAATCTCCATCTTTAGCCATTAATTGGGAATCGGTAGATCCAGATATATTACCTAAAGGAAGTGTAGAACGACAATGGGTAGATGAGAAAGCAGCCCAGCTCAGGAAGATGCATGTGGATTGTCGTGAACAGAATATTGACGTTTATGCAATGTCAGATCTTATCCTGTTTCCTAAGCGGCTTATTCAGAAATATGGAATTGAAGAAACATTTGGTGACCCAAAAGACCCACAAACCGAGAAATTCCTTCGTGCTCAGGTTGATGAGATCTTTGAGCAATTCCCAGATCTTGATGGGCTTGTCGTGCGTATAGGTGAGACTTATCTTCATGATGCCCCTTACCATAAAGGGAAAATTTCAGATAAAAAAAATCCACAAAAACGATTATCCCGCTTATGCAGCTCTTAAGAGAAGAAATCAGTGTTAAGAGAAATAAGATGTTGATATTCCGTACATGGTTGTCTTTTGATGTTGACTCGTTAACTTATCAGGCTGTTTCAGATGCAATAGAACCACATGAAAACCTGATTATATCTGTAAAACATTGTGAAGGAGACTTTCACCGGGCCAACAATTTTAGTAAGGTTATTGGTCAAGGGCGTCACAAACAGATTATAGAAGTGCAATGTGCACGAGAATATGAGGGTAAAGGTGCCTATCCAAACTATATCGCTAATGGAGTGATTGAAGGTTTTGAAGAGCATGCCGAGATGCCTGAGAGTAGAATTAACAGCATAAGTGAATTTGTAGAAAAGCACCCGGACATGTATGCAGGAGTGTGGACATGGACGAGAGGAGGAGGTTGGGATGGACCTTATATCAAAGATGAAATATGGTGTGACCTGAATGCCTGGGTTATGTCGCAATGGGCTAAAAAACCAAAGCAGAGTGAAAAAGAGATTTTTAATTGTTATGCTTCAGAAATACTTAACTTGTCAGAGTCCGATATTCCCAATTTTAGAAAGCTTTGCCTCCTTTCTGCAGAAGCAGTTGTACGAGGAAGAAACTCAACTTATGGAGATATGAACCCATGGTGGACACGCGATCAGGGGATTGGGTGGCCTATGCCTGCTTTAAATCAGGACACAGAAAAGCAACAACGCAATTTATTGCAAAAAGACGAGTCAATTGAAAAATGGAAGGAAATTGTGCAGTTGGCAGAAATCATACAATGGTCTGATAATGATATAAAACAGCATGCAATAGGGTCATCATACTATGGATTGTATCTTTACGAAATCTATCGGAGTCTGGTTTATTTGGCTGATGCAGAAGCAAGAGGGAATAAAGAGGCGATGAAGCAATGGATCATCACCTACGATGAGGCATGGGACAAATATGCTAAACTCCCGGAGTTATACCCTTCATTAGCTACTCTATATACAAAAGATTATAGACGACATATTCGTAATCATGCGGATACTAAAGTAAATGAACTGAGAGAGATGATTGGATTATAAGGTAAAAATAAGCATAAGCCTAAGTTTATGTATTTATTGGCTTATATCAGGAGGTTTGTGGGGTGAGTCTCTTCAAGATCATATTTATGAAACTCGATTAAGTCGAAAGTCTGTATGTTGTTTGATATACAGGCTTTTGTATTTTAAGGTAGCTTTATAAGCACAGTAATATATAATCCTGTATATTCCATTATTATTTCACTACCTTGTATGAAGTGTATAATGCACTGCTAAAGCTTTTATTGTCCAACTATCCCGTATTAGTACATTAAAGTTTTAAGTTATGATTCCTGAAAAATTTAAAAATTACTACCTGGGAACAAACAGCCTTTTCTTTCCTGAATATGAGTTTGTGATTAAACTAAGCTTTCCTAGTGTATTTGTTCGTTTTAAGCGCACCGAGGGCTATTATGCCGATTTTAATAAGTTTTTTAGAAGTGTTGCCGAAGTACAATACTTGGATGGCATAAAACCCTCTGCGGTTGAGGAACGCCAAATTTTAAATGAGGTTTGGGATTTTCTTACGATGGTAAAAAGCCCTGACAAAGATGACTTTTTGGGGAGCAATCAAAATGCAGAATAGCTTTAAAGTTGAATGAAACAATATTTTTATGGATTCTGCCTCTTATTAGAACAATGTGATGGTTCGATTTAACTTCCGTTGCGTAGTATATCACTATTATACTTGTTGGGCTATTTCTTTAAGGGGTATCTTAATTTATTTTTCACGAAGATCAACTTGTGCCTGCTGTTTGGACTGTCTCTCTGCTCAATCTCAAATCTGTCAATAGAGTCTATTAAAGGAGTTAGTTTTTGAAATCCATAATTCCTTGGATCAAAGTTCGGTCTCTTTTTTTGCAATAGACTTCCTACATCGCCTAAAAAAGCCCATCCATCATCATCAGAAAGGTCTGTAATTGTTGCAGCAATTAATTTAATTTCTTTCGGGGTTATTTTATCAAATGTTTCTTTTTCAAAATCTTTACCATCTTCAAACTCTTTTTCTTTAGCTCTGGTTTTCAATATCTCAACGTAAATAAATTTGTCACAAGCAACAATGAAGGGAGTTGGTGTTTTTTTCTCACCAATTCCAATTACCAGCATACCGGCTTCCCGCAATCGGGTTGCCAACTTAGTAAAATCACTATCACTTGATACCAAACAGAAACCATTGACTTTTTCAGAATAAAGGATATCCATGGCATCAATTATCATAGCTGAATCGGTAGCATTCTTTCCCGATGTATATGCGTATTGCTGAATAGGTGTTATTGCGTTCTCCAATAATACCTTTTTCCAATTGCTTAAGTCAGGCCTGGTCCAATCTCCATATATTCTCTTAATAGTTGGATTGCCGTATTTAGCAATTTCCTCCATCATTTCTTTTACGTTAGCAGATGGGATATTGTCACCATCAATTAATACTGCCAATTTTATATTCATCAGATTTATTTTAGGTTCATCATCAAACTTTGTTATTGAAGATTTGAATTAGTGGTTAAGTTAATGAATTATAAGGCAGAATTCTATTGTATATTAATGTATTATGGCGAAAACTTTTATTCCCATTCAAGGGGGGATACAAATATTACATATGCAGTTATTTGGTAATACTAAACCCATATAGCTCATATGTACATGCTCCATAATTAATGAAAGCCTAATTTCTAATTTTAAGAATGGTAACCAATGGCTTGAAGCAAGAATTTAAGTTTCGTAACTTCAAACGATGTTCTTTGACCTCATGTTAATACAAAACATTCCAGATAAAGCCCATTTCTTTTTAGGGCTGTTTGTCCTTTTTACAGCTTAAGTAGAGAGATTGATATTCATGTATGCAAACAAACAATAAAGCATGCTTAAATTTTTTTAACAGTTTCTTACAGTAAATAGAATATAACCAGTCCAATGAAACAAGCCATCAGAAAATACTTTCACATGACAGGGAAACTGAATTAGGACAAATAAAAGCAAAATTTAAACAGATGAAAATTCTCCTTATTTCGCCAACAGTTGATACAGAAAAGAGAACTAACAAAGGGCTTATGATACCACAACTGGCTTTATATATACTTGAAGGGTTAACTCCTGATAGGTTTGATGTAAAGGTGATTGAGGAAGAAACGGAAGAGGTTAACCTGGAACAGGAATGTGATTTGGTTGCAATAAGTTGCATGACAGCAAATGCACCAAGAGCATACAAACTTTGCGATGAATTCCAAAGTAGGGATAAAACGGTCATCTTGGGCGGTGTGCATCCAACCATACTTCCTGACGAGGCATTAATGCATGCAAATGCTGTTGTTATTGGTGAAGCAGAAGGGGTATGGGAATCACTCCTATGTGATTTTGAAAACAATAATTTGAAACAAAGATACCACAACCCGAATCCTGACCTGGAAAAATACGTTCGTAAAGATTTCAGAAAGATAGCATCGAAGAGACTATTCAATGTCATTCCAATATTAACAACGCGGGGGTGCCCTTATAATTGTGATTTTTGTTGTGTAACTAATTTATTTGGACAAAAAATACGACATATATCTGTCGATAATGTTGTTCGTGACATAAAGGAATCAAAGGCGAAGGTCTTTATTTTTCTAGACGACAACATTATAGGCAATCCGGTATATGCTAAAACTCTCTTTAAAGCAATTAAACCATTGAAAATTAAGTGGGTCGGGCAAGCTTCCATATCTCTGTTAGTAGGTGATGATGAGTTGATACAATTGGCAGCTGAAAGTGGCTGTCAGTCACTTTTTTTAGGTATTGAGAGTGTATCAGTTAAGCAGCTATTATCAATGCGCAAGTCTATAAAGGAAATTCAACATTTGGAGCACGCCTTTAAAAAAGTTAAAAACTTGGGAATCCTTATCCATGCGTCAATCGTATTCGGATTTGATAACGACACAAAGGAAATATTTGAAGAAACAGTTCAATTCTTAGTAAAAAATAAAGTAAGTACAGTTTCTTTTAATGTGCTGACACCATATCCCGGTACTAATGTTTACGAGAAACTAAAAAACGAACAGCGCTTAATAACTACAGATTGGAAGTATTACGATCATAATACAGTGGTATTTAAGCCAAAAAATATGACACCTCTTGAACTACAGATGGGGAAAATTAATGCCAGAAAGAAGTTTTATAGTATAACTTCTGTGTTGAAGCGATTATTTGGAAATTGGTACAAACCATTAGTGTATCTCTCAATGAATTTAGGCCATATGAAACAGGTGAAAGTAGAAAGCAAGAGATTAGCTAATTTAAAAACAAATCTATTAGCAGAATGAAGTATTACCCTTTATTAAGATTTACTTACAATCTATATGTCAATAATTTAGTTTTCAATTCTTATCACTATTTAAATAATAGAAATAATAACAGACGGGACTATTTCGATACCTAAATCTTAAGTGTTGGATAATAGGCGAAGTTAAGTGAATTGCAGCATAAAGAAGGTTTCCTTCTGGATCACAAGAAAGCCTGTGAGTTTAAACTTGCTGGCTTTTGTGTTTTATTAGAGGATTCTATATCTCAATAAACGTTTGATTAGGAAGATTTGTTACCAATGAGTAATACCAAAAATGGGGCAATGTCCATATTAATTGGAGTTGCAGCTTGCAATAGCATCGAAACCAGGCAACCGGTGCAAATTGGAAGTCTGACACACCTTCAGCCACGTCCAAAGCGGGTTTAATATAGTTTGTTCCAGACCTAACAGGATTTAGAACCATGTTAGGTCTATATCATCCTCAATAAAAAAGGCCACCTAAAGGTGGCCCAACATTCTTTTACATACAAGGATTAATTAGTTTTGATCAATAGTATTTTGAGCGCGTGTTTGCCGGGCTTTAAACTGTTTATTGATATGTATCGAAAGAATAACGAAGAATAAAATTCCAGAAAACACTTATCTTTAACACGTATAATGCATCGGGTATTTAGATTTAATCTTCGTATAAAAATTAATGCTGGCAAATGGATACGCAAGAAATATTAATTAAAATCAGAAAAATTGTTCGATCAATTGATATCGAATCAAAGAAAATACAAAAGGAGTATGGCGTGAGTATACCCCAGGTGTTGTGCCTGAGCTACCTCAGGGAGTCATCTAACTACCAGGCTACACAGGGGGAGATACGAAAGTATGTAAACCTGAACTCCAGCACTGTAAGCGGAATTATTAACCGATTGGAGAAAAAAGGCTATCTGGCCAGGTTACCAAAGGCGGGAGACAAGCGTGTGGCGAATATTGTGTTGACATCAGCCGGAGATGAGTTGCTTAAAACCATTCCACCATTGCTACACGAACAATTATCAGAAAGGTTGAAAAAATTAAATGGTGATGAACTTGAAAAATTAGAGGTTGGGTTAGAGTCACTGGTAGCTTTGCTGGATATTGAGCAGGTTGATGCATCGCCGATTATCATGTTAAAGATTGACAGTGAGCAGCAAAGTGATATAGAGACAGATCTGGAGTAATATTTCAATCACTTGTTATAGAGTTTATGCTTATGGTCTGAAAAGATTATAATTAGGAAGTCTATTGTATTTTATCTAATTTTGTTCGTGTAGAAACAATTTACTACTAGATGATTTACAATGAAGTTCAACAAGAGATTGAAAATAAAATTGAGAGAAACGGAAGCACTTCCAGATGGAAAGACTGGAAGTGGCAGCTTAAAAATACGATCCGCAACCTGGAAACCTTTGAATATTTAACAGGCATACATTTTGACAAGCAGGAACGCAAAGCCTTAGAAGAGACCTTTCAGAAATTTCCACTATCCATTACTCCTTATTACCTTTCTTTAATTGATCAGAATAATTACCGAAACGACCCAGTTTTCAAACAAGCATTTGGTGGTATTGAAGAATTATCTGTGCTAAAGTCAGAGATGTCCGATCCACTATCAGAAGACAAAGATAGTCCTGTAGAAGGCATTACACACCGATACCCTGATCGGGTTCTGTTTCATATAAGTAATATGTGTGCCATGTATTGCAGACATTGCACTCGAAAGAGGAAAGTGGGAGATATTGACTTTGTGCCATCAAAGGAACAGCTGCAAAAAGGTATTGGCTATATTGCTGATAATCCGCAAGTGCGGGATGTTTTGCTCTCAGGAGGCGATCCGTTAATGCTGCCAGATGATAAAATTGACTGGTTGTTATCTGAATTAAAAAAAATTCCCCATGTCGAGATAGTTCGTATAGGAACAAGGATGCCAGTTGTGTTGCCCTATCGTATT
>NZ_CEXQWX010000011.1:0-65810 GCF_982718395.1 Carboxylicivirga sp. | reverse complement strand
AGTCATGAAATAAGGACACCATTAAATGGTGTGCTTGGACTCTTAGATGTTGGTTTGAAGCTATTATCGAATGATGAGACTACGCGACAATTGAGCAATGATATCTGGCAAAGTTCAAGAGAACTAACTAATAAAATTGACTATCTTATTCTTATTTCCGAGTTAGAAAGTAATACAGCTAAATTCAAATTTAGTGTTATTGATACAACAACAATCATTTACCTATTAAAAGATATCATCGAGCAAGTTGAGGCCGAATATCCTGAAAGAAAAATCCAAATAGAATATAAGTTCATCGATCATTCATGCTGGTATAAAATAGACACCCACTATTTTGAGGTAACAATTAAGGAGCTTCTAAGAAATGCTTTAAAATTCTCTAAGCAAGATGTAATAATACGTTTACAGAGTAACACAAATTTAGACATTGAGGTTATTGACAACGGTGTTGGAATGATTTCGATACCATTGATGGAAGATATTCAGTTGTTTGAAAAAACCAATAAGCGATCAAACAACCACTGTGGATTAGGTGTTGGATATAAGATCATTCATCATATTGTAAATCAACACAAGTGGAATATATACCATAAGTCCAATAAAAATTGTGGGTCAAAAATTTGCCTAAGTATATCTACCGAAACTCTTATCTAAAGATCGACTCAATTGGTTTCTCTTTGGAGACTAATAATGTTTTAAAACCCAATTCTTGAGCAGCATCCAGATTCAGTTGTGAGTCATCAAGAAACAAGGTCCGCTCTGGAATTAACTCAGCATCTTTTATGACATATTTGAAGCAATCAAGGTCTGGTTTATTAAATCTTATCTCGAATGAATAATATGCCTTTTTAAATATGGGCTCAATATTATCATACCCTTCGGCCATCCCTAAATAAGCTTTACGATGAATCTCATTAGTGTTACTAAGCAAATACACAGGTTTTTCCTTTGCAATCTTTTGTAATAGTTCAACCCGGCAGGCAGGTAACATGACCAACATTTCAGACCAGGCATCTATAATAACCTGATCATCTACTCTTTTTGGTAACATTTGCTGTATATGATCAATAAACTCTGTCGTGCTGATTGCACCTAGCTCATATTGTTTAAACAATCCATTATGATGCCCGTGAGTAATCTGTTCTTCAAGATTATGAAGCCCAATTTGCTGAAAAGCCTCAATAGCAGCCTGAGGATCAATATCAACAATAACTCCCCCTAAATCAAATAAATAGGCATCTATATTTGAGAATTTATTGGCTCCAATTATTTCCATAACATTAACAAATGTAGTTCAAGTCGTTAAATAAAATAAAACATTTGAACTAATAAATGACAAAATACCAAATTCGATGAAAACCATTATCTTTGCAAAACTTTTCCCCATTTTAAACGGAAAACAATAACGGTTGACAGGTAATTCTGTCATTTTAGTAATGTTCTAAAAATAGATTAATAGAATGAGTACGTTGGAACTGAGCGAACAGGAAATTATCAGACGAAAAAGTTTAGAGGAGCTAAACAAGCTGGGCATTAATCCGTATCCGGCAGCAGAATATAAAACCACTCATCTGTCAACTGAGATAAAACAGGAGTTTGATCCTGAAAAAAATAATCTGAAAGAAGTAGTGATTGCCGGTCGTATCATGAGCCGTCGGATCATGGGTAAAGCTTCTTTTGCCGAATTAAAAGATACTGAAGGACGTATTCAGATCTATCTGAACCGTGATGACATGTGTCCGGGTGAGGATAAAACATTATATAACACCGTATTCAAAAAACTTTTGGACATCGGTGATATCATTGGTGTTAAGGGATTTGTTTTCCAAACACAAATGGGTGAAACAACTGTTCACGTGAAGGAAATGACCGTTTTGAGCAAATCACTTAAACCACTTCCTATTGTTAAAGAAAAAGATGGAAAAGTGTACGATGCATTTTCTGATCCTGAGTTACGTTACCGTCAGCGCTATGTTGACCTGATCGTAAATGAAGGTGTGAAAGATGTATTTGTTAAGCGTACAAAGCTGATGAATAGTATGCGTCAATTCTTTAACGAACGTGGTTACCTGGAAGTTGAAACACCGATCTTGCAATCAATTCCTGGTGGAGCTGCTGCACGTCCGTTTATTACGCATCACAATGCTTTAGATATTCCATTGTATCTGCGTATTGCCAATGAGCTTTACCTGAAGCGATTAATTGTTGGTGGATTTGATGGCGTTTATGAGTTTGCCAAAGACTTCCGTAACGAAGGAATGGATCGCACTCACAACCCTGAGTTTACGGTGATGGAAATCTATGTTGCTTATAAAGATTATAAGTGGATGATGGATTTCACCGAAGAGATGGTGGAAAAAGTGGCTATAGATCTACATGGCAAGACTGAACTACAGGTCGGCGACAAAACTATTGAGTTTAAGAGACCTTATAAGCGCATTTCTATTTTGGATGCCATTAAGGAGCACACCGGTATTGATGTTTCAGGAATGAACGAAGAGCAGTTACGTGGTGTTTGTGCTGATCTGGAAATTGAGATTGATGATTCAATGGGTAAAGGCAAACTGATTGATGAAATCTTTGGTGAAAAATGTGAGCACAACTACATCCAGCCAACTTTCATTACTGACTATCCGGTTGAGATGTCTCCTTTGGCTAAGCGTCACCGTGATAATCCTGAACTGACTGAGCGTTTTGAGTTGATGGTAAACGGTAAGGAGATTTGTAATGCTTATTCTGAGTTAAACCACCCAATCGACCAGAAAGAGCGCTTTGAAGAGCAAATGCGCTTATCTGAAAAAGGTGATGATGAAGCTATGTTCATTGATCATGACTTTGTTCGTGCGCTGGAATATGGTATGCCTCCTACATCGGGTATGGGAATCGGTATCGACCGCTTAACCATGTTGATGACCAACTCAGATTCTATCCAGGATGTATTATTCTTCCCGCAAATGCGACCTGAAAAACGCATTGTACCAGATGGTGATGAGAAATTTGCAGAACTTGGAATTGCACCCGAGTGGATCGAAGTTATCCGCAAAGTTGGATTCAGTAAAGTTGATGCTCTTAAAGAGGTGAAACCAACAAAATTATTTCAAGATATCTGCGGATACAATAAAAAGAACAAACTGGGTCTAAACAATCCATCGCAAGACGATGTAAAAGCTTGGTTATCTTAAGAAAATCTTAACATGGTAAGACAAAAAAGGCAATGTTTCCTTTTTTGTCTTATTTTTATCTCTCTAAACAAAACAACACAATATATGGATGAATCATCTAAGGTAGGTATTATCGGTAGTGGAAGCTGGGCGACTGCTATTGCTAAAATGCTATTAAACAATGTTACATCCATCAATTGGTATTTTCGAGATGAAGCGCATATTGAGGGTTTCAAGCGTTACCGCCATAACCCCAATTACCTTACAAGTGTTGAATTTAATCCTGATAGAATCGATTTCTCTGACGATATAAATGAAGTGGTACGCCAGTCTGACATAATAATTCTCGCTATTCCATCTGCATTTATTAAGTCAGCTTTAGAAAACCTTTCTGAATCGTTAAAAGATAAATTCGTTGTATCAGCCATTAAAGGGTTGGTCCCTGATGAAAATCTGATAATCGGACAATATTTCAATCAAAAGTATCAGGTGCCTACTGAGTCCATTGGGGTGATTAGCGGACCTTGTCATGCTGAGGAGGTGGCACTTGAAAGATTATCGTATTTAACAATTGCCTGCCAGGACATTAAAAAGGCTCGCGCCTTTGCTGGTTTTATGAAAACACCATATATCATGACTACAATTTCAGATGATATATATGGTACTGAATATGCCGCTGTTCTGAAAAACATCATGGCAGTAGCATCCGGAATCTGTCATGGCTTAGGTTATGGTGATAACTTTCAGGCAGTATTGATCTCCAATGCTATTCAGGAAATGAAACGTTTTGTTGATACTGTCCATCCAATAACCCGCGATATTAAGAGCTCTGCCTACCTGGGTGACCTGCTGGTAACGGCTTATTCACAATTTAGCCGTAACCGTATGTTTGGAACCATGATCGGTAAAGGTTACTCGGTGAAATATGCTCAAATGGAGATGTTAATGATTGCCGAAGGATATTATGCGGTTAAAAGCATTCATCAAATAAATGATAAGTACAAAGTTAATATGCCTATTACCGAAGCTGTTTACAACATCATTTATGATAAGATTTCCCCAGCTATGGAGATACGATTATTGACCGAACATCTAAGATAATAGATTATTGTCCCGCAGATTGCGCAGATAATCGCAGAATAGAATATTAGTAAACTCATCAGCATAAATCCGCGCAATCAGAGAGAAAAGATTAATATCAATGACAGAAAACGATATATCTTATAAAATTCGGGGAGCTATTTTTAGTGTTTACAATGCACTAGGTCCTGGTTTATTAGAATCAGTATATTCCGCAGCATTATTTCATGAACTAAAAGAATCAGGATTAAAAGTTGAAAAAGAAGCTCCGGTACCTGTTTATTATAAAGATACAAAAATTGATGTTGGATTCAGACTTGATCTACTGGTTGAAGATAAAGTGATTATTGAAATAAAATCCGTTGAAAACCTGGCTGAAGTTCATCATAAGCAATTGATAACATATCTGAAAGTAACAGACATAAAACTGGGAATATTAGTCAATTTTAATACTGATGAAATAAAAAGTGGAATATTTAGAAAAGTGAATGGATTATAACAGGATTATCCCATAGATAACGCTGATAATCACACAAAACAATCAAATCATACTAAAACAACTCGTTAAGAAAACAGATAAACGCAGATTCAAACACAAATAAACTTTTCAGCGTAAATCAGCGTAATCAGCGGGAAACAATATTATCAATACAAACAAACAAATACTACTAACATGTTACCAGGTATTAATCCAACTACTACCAAAGCGTGGAAAGAACTTGAGGCCTATTATGCCGAGTTCAAAGACACACACATGAAAGATTTATTTGCCAAGGATGGCCAGCGTTTCGAAAAGTATTCATTACGCTTCGAAGACATTCTTTTGGATTATTCAAAAAACCGCATCGACGATAAGGTAATGTCATTGCTATTTCAATTGGCAGAAGAGTGTGGTTTAAAAGATGCTATCAACAGTGTTTTTGCCGGTGAAGCAATCAATGTAACCGAAAATCGTGCGGTGTTACATACTGCTTTACGTAACCGTAGCAACACTCCTGTTATGGTGGATGGTAAAAACGTGATGCCCGATATTAACCGTGTGCTTGATCAAATGAAAACCTTCTCTGAGAAAGTTATTTCCGGCGAATGGAAGGGATACACAGGAAAAGCTATCACTGATATCGTAAACATTGGTATTGGTGGTTCAGACTTAGGTCCTTTGATGGTTACTGAAGCTTTAAAACCATACAAAAAGAACGTCAATCTTCATTTTGTATCCAATGTTGACGGAACACACATTGCCGAAGCATTGAAAGTGGTTAATCCTGAAACAACACTTTTTATCATTGCTTCAAAAACCTTTACCACTCAGGAAACTATGACCAATGCCAACTCGGCTAAATCTTGGTTCCTGGAGGCTGCTAATGACAAAGCTGCTGTTGCTAAGCATTTCGTGGCTCTTTCTACCAATGCTGAAGCTGTTGCTGCTTTTGGTATTGATACTGCCAATATGTTCGAGTTCTGGAATTGGGTAGGTGGTCGTTATTCATTATGGTCGGCTATTGGTTTGAGCATTGCCTGTGGAATTGGCTTTGACAACTTCCATGAATTACTGGAAGGTGCGCATGCCATGGATATCCACTTTAAAACCTGTTCGTTCGAAAGTAATTTACCCGTTATACTGGCGATGATTGGTATCTGGTATAACAACTTCTACGGAGCTGAAACAGAAGCCATCTTACCATATGACCAGTATATGCACCGTTTTTCGGCCTATTTCCAGCAAGGTAATATGGAAAGTAACGGTAAATACGTTGACCGCAATGGTGAGCGAGTTAACTATCAGACTGGACCTATTCTTTGGGGTGAGCCCGGAACAAATGGTCAGCATGCTTTTTACCAGTTGATTCACCAGGGAACGAAATTGATACCTTGTGACTTTATGGCAACAGCGAAAAGTCATAATCCATTGAGCGATCATCATCCAAAGTTGCTGGCTAACTTCTTTGCTCAGACTGAGGCCATGATGGTAGGTAAGACTGAAGAACAAGTAACAGAAGAGTTAAAAGCAGCTGGTAAATCAGAAAAAGAAATTGCAGCTTTATTACCATTCAAAGTATTCTTAGGTAATATTCCTACCAACTCGATTCTGATGAAGGAGTTGAATCCACGCACCTTAGGTTCATTAATCGCCATGTACGAGCATAAGATTTTTGTTCAGGGTATTCTTTGGAATATTTACAGTTTCGACCAATGGGGTGTTGAACTTGGTAAGCAATTAGCTAACGCCATTTTACCTGAGTTGCAAAGTGATGATGCAGTTACTTCTCACGATGCTTCAACCAATGGTTTGGTAAATGCTTATAAAGAAATGAAGAAGTAAAAAAGAGATGAGATGTAAGTATTGAGATATGAGACTATTTACAGCTTGACTATAAAAAACAAAATGCTTTGGGAGAAATTCCAAAGCATTTTGTTTTTTTACTCGTCGGATGAATATTTACATCACGTTCATATTCATCCGATGAGTAAATGATAACAGTGCGCTGTGTGTCCTATTTCTTTGTCAGATTATTTGTTCCAAAACACATAAATTCCCTTCCAGGAAACTTAACCTCAAAGATTGTTTCAAATTCAGTAGTCGATAATTTCTTAATTGTCCAGCGTGCCTTACCTCCATTTAAATTCTCAATATCTTCTGTTTCAAATACAAGGGTAGAATCATTGCTAATACTATCATTTAAGACATATTGATTAACAAATCCTTCAATATTAAATTGCCTGAATACAATTAGTTGCCTGTTACTATCGTAACTAATAAATCCCTTATCGATATGGTGTTCTCCCTCGGGCTTTTTTTCTGTTGGCTCAAACTTTGAGTCATTAACCACTTCAATGTATTTTCCATCCATTACATAGTGAAAGCTTGACTCAATTTTGGATTTATTATTACCAAAACCAGAGCCATTGCCACCCCAATCACCAATAAGGAAATCCAGTCTGTTAAATGCATTTTCCTGGCCAACCGCTAGTACAGTGCACAATAGACAAAAAGCAAATGCAGTTATTTTCTTCATTTTATTAATTGAATTTAATCGATCCTTTATTTTCCTCGTTTTCTCCATACGAATACATCTCACGAAGAATATCAGCATATTTCCTATAGATAACTCTTCGTCTGAGTTTTAAAGTTGGTGATAATTCTCCACTGGCTGCTGTCCACGCCTCATGTACCAGGCGAAAACGTTTAATCTCTTCATGCTTGCCGATCATCTTATTATAACGTATCACCTCTTTACGGAATACGCCCATAATATTTTCGTCTTTTATCAGTTCCTGGTTATCCCGGAAATGCACTTTATGATCGTGCGCCCACATGTGCAAGTATTCGAAGTTAGGTGCCAGTATAGCGCCGGCATACTTCTCACTTTCACCGACGATAATTGCCTGCTCAATAAAATCTGACTCTTTTAAGAGATTTTCAATTGATTGAGGGGCAATGTATTTACCACTCGATAATTTAAACATCTCTTTTTTACGATCGGTTATTTTCAGAAACTTACCCTTAATCAAAGTTCCGATGTCACCTGTATGAAACCAGCCATCTTTATTAATAACCTCAGCAGTTGTTTTCTCATCTTTATAATAGCCCATCATAATATTTGGTCCCTTGGCCAGAATCTCTCCATCATCCTCAATACGAACCTCAACACTATCGAACACCGTACCAACCGTACCAATCATCAAATTACCAGATTCTTCGGTATAATTCGATGCAATAACGGGTGCTGTTTCAGTTAAGCCATAGCCCTCCATCAATGGTATACCAGCTGCAAAAAATAATCGGCTTAGGCGGGGTTGCAATGCTGCTCCTCCACTTACCACAAAACGCAGATTCCCGCCAAAAGCTTTTTGCCATTTCGAGAAAATCAGCTTACGTGCAATCTTTAGTTTAGCTGCATATAAGGGATAATTCTTACCATTGGTCCGGTAGCGTTCTCCCAAACGCATTGCCCAGAAGAACAAAGCTTTCTTAACACCTGACAGGTCATTTCCTTTCGACACCAGCTTGTCATAGATGCGCTCTATCACGCGGGGTACAGTAACAAAAGCATTGGCTTTAATATCCTTTAAATCCTGTGCGATTGTTCCCAGGTTTTCGGCATAATAGATACTGCAGCCATTAAACTGGTAAAGGTAGTTGATCATGCGCTCGTAGACATGACATAAAGGTAAAAAGCTCAGAATTCTATCCGTTGACATCAGCGGATACCTTGGCAAAGCATCATGCATATTGCTCATAAAGTTTTTATGACTCAGCATCACTCCTTTAGGATTACCAGTTGTACCCGATGTATAAATAATGGACACCAACTCATCTTCTGAAATGTTGTTCCGGATTTCTTTAAACTGATCTTTCCACTTAATACGCTCCTGCTCTCCCAGATTGGTTATTTCACTCCAATTGGCAGCATCCTTGATGTCATTGAATGTGTATATCTCCTTAATACTGCCTATGTCTTTGGCCACTTCTTTTAGTCGACGATAAAGTATTATATCGGATACGATCAGCATCTTAGCATCACTGTGTTCCAGGATATACTTATATTCTTCATCGGAAATGGTAGGATAAACCGGTACATGTACCACCCCAATCATCGACATGCCCATGTCTACAAAGTTCCACTCGGGTCGGTTGTTGGAAACCGTAACTATTTTGTCACCTTTTTGAAAGCCTTTGGCTAATAAACCATAACTAAACAGTCTGGCTTGTTCGCTATACTCTTTAACACTGAATTTAACCCATTCACCATTTCGTTTGGCACACAATATATCTTCTTTATTGATATTTTGCTTGAGGTTAGCAAGCAAATCAAAGGTCCTTTTAATCTCCATAAAACTGATCTATTGGATTTTCCATTCAAACTCGACCGCTAAAGATACAATTTTTTTGATACCATAATTCCGCAAACAGAATTTTACAGCCCGCAGATAGCGCGGATTTACGCTGAAAATAGTTTCACTCGCTTGAGCGAATAGAAATCCTTGAGGACCAGCAGAAAAGAAAAAACTTACGAATCTTAGGTTATATTCTGTATTTGCGATTAATAATGCTTCAGGGAAATCACCTTTAACAATTTCAACCTCCTCCCCACTTCAGCAATTACAAAGCATTCCATGGAATAAACTCGCTAAGCGTTTCTAATGCGTTAAGCGGAGTAGCACCGGTTTGCGCTGAATACAGTTTCACTTAACTGAGGGAATAAGATTCTGTGATAATCTGTGCAATCTGCGGGAAAAAAGCTACGAATCATAAGTAACGCTTTGGAGTTAGGTGATAAACATGTAATTTGCAGAAAACTCTTGTCAATGAAAGAAACTACTATAAAAACAGAGCAGCAATTTAACTGTAAGCCATCCAGACTATGGAAAGCCATCACCAATGTCGAAGAAATGCGCCAGTGGTTTTTCGACAATATACCTGATTTTAAAGCTGAGGTAGGCTTTGAAACCAAATTTATGGTAGATGCAGGTGAACGACAATTTATGCACCTATGGAAGATTATCGAAGTAATTCCCGAGAAGTTAATTAAATACGAGTGGTGCTACGAAGGCTACAAAGGAACAGGATATGTCACCTTTAGAATTGACAAAAATGATCATAAAACATTTTTAACACTGACCAACGAAGGGTTGGAAAGTTTTCATCCGAAAGTGCCCGAGTTCACCAGAGAAAACTGCACAATGGGATGGAGATATTTCATCAATGACAGATTAAAAGACTATATTGCTAAGCTTTAAGTACTGTCAATGAGAAAGAACTGGAAGATGTTAATGCATGTATTGGTGTTTCTGTTACTCACCTTAGTAACGCAAATTGGCGGTGTTGTTTATTTAATGTCTTTCGTTTTTTGCAATCGTATAAAACATTCCTTTCCGTTAAAGGGATTAGCTGCTTTTATTATTATCTATTCTCTTGGTACCTTTCTTACTACGCCTCTACTTGCTAAACTTTTTAACAGAGAGCGCATTGTTCACTACGATAATCTAAAGCCAGCCAATTACATGACTGTGTTGATGAACCGCAATTATGTAAGACCGGAAGTAAATAATTATCTAAGAATGGTTTCGGAAGAACTTGGTAAAAAGAATAAGCATCTTGTAATCCGTTATCTTGATGCAAATTTTCCATTGATTGATGGCTTCCCTTTACTCCCACACCTGAGTCATAGCGACGGCAAGAAAATTGACCTGAGCTTGATATATGAAAACAAACATGGTCAAATTGTTAATTCCTCAAAATCAATAAGTGGTTATGGTGTTTTTGAAGAGCCACGAAATGGTGAGATTAACCAAACAAAAGCTTGCCAAATAGCTGGATTCTCCTACTACGATGCACCTAAATACCTTACTTTAGGCAGCATTAATGACGAACTTCGCTTTTCTGAGAAAGGCACCAAAACATTGATGGAAGCGCTAATGATGCCCAACGCTGTTGAAAAGGTTTTTCTGGAGCCTCACCTGACCGAACGCCTGCATCTGAAACACAAAAAAATCCGCTTTCATGGATGCCACTCGGTGAGGCACGATGATCATATTCATGTGCAGGTCAAGTGATCATCTTGAAGAACAACCAAACGTTTATATCCGAGAACATACAATACTTTGTCTACAAAATGCATTATATTGAATCACTTTCAATAGTTGTGGATTAATGTTAATTCCCGAAGGAAGCCTTATTAATAATTTACTGAAGTTTTCCATGCCTGATAATAATATATGTAGCTTGCTGCGCAAGTAGTTGTAAACCACAAATTGATCAAATTGCACAGATGTGTTTATCTTCGATAAACATGAATTGCATGGCAATTCTCAATTTGTGATAAGTAGCATAATTTGTGGTTAAATTCATTAGTTAATTTGGTTATCAATGGTTGTTTGGTGAATATTCTTCTATTCAATTAATTATTAAATACAGAGACCATCAGTTAAATTAAATTTTCAGTCTATCTTTCTATAGACAAAACAACCTGCTTCAGAAGGATGATCCTGAACCAAATCTGTACTTTTCTCATTTCGCAACAAGTTAACCACCAAAAAGTCTCCGGCTGCTGCCATAGTAAAGAATGTCCCAAACGCCAACATTCCCAGATCTTGTGTCCAGATTCCAAATATTGCAGGTGCCACTCCCAGAAAAACAGCTGGTGTCAGTGCCCCAATAATGTACTGTCTTACACTTAGAGGCTCTTTGCAATGACAATAGGGTGTAAGCATTGTCCATAGTATGCCAAATCTAATAGACTTAAATCCTTGTTTAGCAAAGATCGCCCAGGTGATGCCATGTATTAGTTCATGTAACACAATACCTGATAATAATGAACATACAACGATAGCAAACTTATAACTTACCATCTGAAAACTTAAGCTATCCATAAATCCTTTAATATCAATTACCGGATTCCAGATTAGATAATAAGGTAATCCATAAACAATAAGGATGGGTATCAGAATTATGATTCCGAAAATATTGGCCCAGACTAAGTCTATGGTTAGTTTCTCGGTTTTATAGCCTTCAATTTCATACATAGCTTATTGGTATAAGACAGAGTAATTTCTTTCGTTGTTGGTGTCATATGAATCATTAATATATCACAATTCCAAATAACTTATTTTCGCAATATATGCGCTGATTCATTCAATATTGATTTATCATTCTTATAAACGATCAATTCACCCGGAGGTGTATCATCAGCTCCAATATTATTAATTGAACAAACATATGTATAGATTCCATTGTAAAACTCATATCTATGATTTCCTCCACTACCTTCATGGATTACAGTCCCATTTTTTAATACTAAATCCGGCGCTTCACTCATCTCAGACTTGATTGACCATGAAGCATACCTATATTTCCCATTACTCAATTGATCAATCCTTACTCTAAACCTTTTAGTCCCCATAATAAGGATTGGCTTTTCAAACTCCTTTATGCTTTCGTGAATTAATTCTTTGCTTCCATTAACGAGTGTCTCTATTTTCTTTCGTTCAAACGCAGATTGATAGTTGAGCGCAATCAGTTTTCCATCATAATCCAGCCATAACTCTCCATTGTTAAACATGATACCTCTCCAGCCAACTGCTGACCAATCATTCTCTATATCAGATGAACTTATAATTATCCTTAAACTATCATCGAATATTTTATGATATCGTTTCTGAAATTCATGTTCATTATTAATACTCATAAGAGGGTGTTTTCTCTTCAGTGGGTAAGCAATCATTGTTTTTAAATTATCAACATCATCGTTTTTGATGCAATCAATGAATGTTCTAACAACTTCCTGATGCTCTTCTTTAAGTTCCTGAGAAAAACCCCAATTAAAAGATAATAGTAAAATGGTGATTGTAATTTGTCTTTTCATCCTTTTGTATTTTACGCTGAATATATACGAAAAAATGTATTTCGAAGAATCACTCAATCACAATTAAGGGAAATTGCTTTTGAAACCGCATTTGAACCTTTATTTCCTCAAGTGGAATTTTATAGCCGCAGATAACGCGGATTTACGCTAAAAGTATTCTAACCTGTCTGGCTACGCAAAAATCTGCTGAAATCTGCACTATCTGTGGAGAAAAACTTGTAATCACAGGTGATAATCTTCTTTTAAATGAGCCAATAAACACTTCAGGTCATTAAAACATCAACCTCACCCCAACTGAGACAGACCAGTTATCATAGTTAGCTCCGCTTTGGTATGTTTGTTTCCCATCTATGGTTAAAACAGCTTCGGTCTCTGATAGTAACTCATTGGCCGTCTTACGCGTCAGGAAAAAACCTGATCGCTCTTTCAGGTATAATACATCATCTATGTCGGAAGGAATGTAGTAGTTGACATTAACATCCAGATACAACATTGACGACAGTTGATACAACAAACTGCTCCCAGTTTGTAAACCATGGTGCCTTATGCTGGGCAATGCTTCTATTTTAGAGTTTTTAAAATTCTTTCCTCCAAAACTAAATTCCATATCAAAGTTTTGTACACCAATCGACCGTCCGTATTTATGCCATACATAAGCCAATTGAGGTTCCAAAAACAGGTTATTACCCATTGTTTTCAGGGGGAGTTTGTAACTGATTTGAGGTCCATGCTTTTCTTGTAAATTACTATCACTCAAACCCATTTCAATTATATAGCCAATATTCATTTGTTGTGACAAGTTATAGGCTATCGACATATCTAAAGCTAATGTTGTACCGGCATTGTTTAGTTTTCGTTCATAGCTGACATCTCGGTAGGTTAAGTGTCTTAATCCGGATGACAAGTGATAAGGTTCATATGCAATTTTATAGGAAATATCCAGCCTCCTGAAAAAGTCCAGAAGTTGATCTTTCTTTTTCATTTGCCGATGCTTGTTCTCAAAAATATGTTTCGTCGTTAATGTATCTACCACTTCAATCTGAGCCAAAGTATTATAATCTTTCCAATCACTCTGGAAATAATCAGTTGCTTCCCGGTCGGGTACATAGGCAAGTTGAATCTGACAATTGTATGGAATAGCAGCTACGTTAGATGTTTTGCTTTTCGTAATTACCATTTCCAATGGTGAGTAAAATATGTTTCCGGTTTTAGTTTCTATTTGTTCATTCTCAAAAATTGATTTGAGGAAGCACACCGAATCGCGCAACTGATAGTTCACCACATAGGTTTTACTTAAAGATCTTAAACCATAGCTTGTTTTTATGGGACTGTCAAATCGTCTTTCCAATCCTTGATCTGTTAACTGAAGGTCAAAGCGCAGATAGCTCAATGTAGAAACATGAATAAACATTGTCCCTTTGAACGATTTCTTGCTTCCTGCTTTGGGTTGAAAACTTATTTGATGCACCTGTTCATCATTGTATTTTGTAAGGCCCTCATAAGTATATTCATAGTCCTTATGTGGCTTTATAAAACTATAGCGCTCTTTAACACAATCAAGCTCATGAATAAAATGCGGCCCTCCATAAAAACTAATAGGAAAGGTTTGACCGCTGTCGGCATCAATGTATTTCCGTGATTCAATAAGCTGCACTGTCCCTGATTGTGCATTTTTATAGCTCGATTTATTAGCCTTTGTAATAGCTTCTACTAAACGAATGTACTGGCGTTTATTATTTTGAAGCCCTTCGCGATAAAAAGCTTCATATTGCGTTGGATAGAATGGATAATTTTCGGGTATCTTCTCGTAAGCTTTACGCAAAAAGCTGCGCAAAGTACTATCGGGCATAATAGTTACCTCACCTAATTGCACATCAGCCGGTGTCAATACGATATCGCCATTCTTCAAAAGTTGAGAAACACTGACCTCTCTGGAGTCGTATCCAATACAACTAAAACAGACGGTGGCATTGGCGTATTGCATGGGAACCTTTAGTTGATATTTACCATCTGCATCCGATACAGTGCCTAGGTAGGTATTTTTAATACTGATATTGACGAAGGGGATAGCATTATGATTGACGCTATTGATAATTCGCCCATTAAGTTGTTGGGCACTGATATTACTGTATGCCCAGCAAGAAAAAAATGCTAATAAAAGTATTCGCATAATATGAGTCAGGATTAGGTTAAATGTAATTCAAAGATAAAAAATCTGACCTAATCTCATAAACATAACTTAGTTAGTCCTATCACCGTAGAATGTATCATAGTATAAAAAGCAAAATACGACTCATTGCATATGTAATAAAACATGAATGACCATTCATTTCTCCAGCATTCTTCCTGCAACTTAAAAACTTTCGTAATACACGGAAACATTGGTTGGAATGAAAGGATACCTTTTCCATCCTCTTTAACTTAAGAAAGACGATGGTTTAAATAAAAAAGGCTGCATCAGAAAAACTGAGCAGCCCTAAATTATTTCGGTTCAATAAAATTCTATCGTTGAGTTAACACCCAAACCGTTTTAAAGTTTTCCTGGTTACGGTAGGCGTTCAAATCCGATATTGCATCATTCTTAGAACTATATCCATTTAGAGCTACACGATAACGGTTATTAGGACTGGCTAAAACAAAGGCCTGATCCTCACCCATCTTTTTAATATTATTTAAAAACCGCAATGCCTGATTTTCTGATTTAAAACTTCCTGCAATCAGAAAGTATACATCTGGTTTGGCCGGAATTATCTCCTCAGCAATTGACTCATTAACTTCCTTTTCAGTTGCTACATAAGTCTCTTCTGTCACTTCATCAGGGTTACCTGACGTTACAAAAGATAAAGCATTGGCAGTAATGGCTTCTTTATTATGTAAAGGATTTTTCACAGACTGTGAAATAGCAAATAAGCCAATTACCATTGCTACAGAAGCGGCAATCTGCTTAATACCAACTGGCTGTAACAAGCGACGAACCCTTGCATTTTCGACAACTGGCTTTTGAGAAGTACTTATTGATGTAAAATGGAACGAGCTCAATCCATAAGCTTCTGCAGAATAAGACACTGAATGTTCTGCATCAAACTGCAAGTTACCCAATGCATCCTTTTTCAGGCTTCCTATTTTTTTAATTTCAGCCTTTCCTCCATTATTAATTTTTGTCATGACCTCTCCAACAAATTCCTCGACCATCACCTTAGCTTTCCCGTAGCTTAAATCATTCTGACGGGCCAGCGTACTAATTAATAAGCCATCATTGTGCGACAAGCTACGATTAAAACCAATCTCCTTCGATGGTGGTAAAAACATATTCTTATCAGTATCAATGTCAGCACTCACTGGCGTCGAAACCAAAGCTCCAAGATTCGGAATAATCACGCACTCGTGCGTGAATAATAGATTTGATATTTGTTGGTTAACTGTTGTCATAACTGCAAAATTAAGAAAAAGCCTGCTGATGATATTAACTTTATTTCAACAACTGTTAATTGCCTGTTGATAATAAGTTGATAAAGCTTCTCGTTATTAACCTCTTACTGTGAAACAATGAGCTAAGTTACTAAATAAGAGTTCAAAATCACAAGTTTTTATTGTGGATAAGTAATTTCAAAACCTGTTAATAACGTTAACAAGCTCGATGATTAAGAGCACATTATACCATCTTTACACAAAAACACAATGTCCCTTGCAATCAAACCTACTAGCTCCTTTCAAGCTAGATCATTAAAAGTACTTTCAACTTTTATTAATGTCTTAATTTTCAATTTATGCCAATTTCCTGATCGTTGATTGCAAACGATTTCGTACTTTTACGGCTCGTTTAACGACAATGTAAAAGCTAAACTAATGGCAAAGCAAATTTTAGTAACCGGTGGAACAGGTTACATTGGATCGCACACCGTGGTCGAACTTCAGGAAAAAGGATTTGATGTAGTAATTGTTGACAACCTGTCAAATTCAAAAATCGAGGTATTAGATAACATTGAAAAAATCACCGGGATTCGTCCGGCTTTTGAAAAATTTGATCTTTCAGAAAGAGATTTAACAGATGCTTTTTTCCAGAAGTACCCTAACATTGAAGCCATCATCCACTTTGCTGCTTATAAGGCTGTTGGTGAATCTGTGCAGAAACCATTAGAATATTACCGTAACAATATGGGCTCGTTGATGAACCTGCTGGAGTGCATGAACAAATATAATGTGCCCCATATGGTATTCTCATCATCGTGTACCGTTTACGGACAGCCGGATGTATTACCAGTAACAGAGCAAACACCTCGCAAAGAAGCTGAATCTCCGTATGGTAATACCAAGGCCATATGTGAGGATATTATGCGCGATTACTGTAAATCAAACGAGAAGGTGAATTGTATAGCATTACGTTATTTTAATCCGATTGGTGCCCACCCAAGTGCTTTAATTGGTGAACTACCAGTTGGAATACCTAATAACCTTGTGCCTTTCATCACTCAAACCGCTGCCGGTCTGCGTGAAGAGTTAAGCATCTTTGGTGATGATTACAATACAGAAGATGGAACTGCTATACGTGACTACATCAATGTGGTTGATCTGGCCAAAGCACATGTTGTTGCAATCGATCGCATGTTGGATGGTAAATCAAAAGCTAACTACGAGTACTTTAATGTTGGTACTGGATCAGGCTACTCAGTTATGCAATTGGCTAAAGCCTTTATTGAAGTGACAGGAGTTAATTTAAAATATAAGATAGTAGACCGTCGTGCCGGTGATATCGAAAAGATATGGGCAGATACCACTTACGGTAATAACGAGCTTGGCTGGAAAGCTGAAAAAACGTTAGAAGAAACACTTGCCTCGGCCTGGGCCTGGGAAAAGAATGTTAGAGGAATTAATTAAAAAGCAAAGCTAATTGTTGTGCAATGTAATGCACAGTACATTGGTTCAAAACTCCAAAAGATAAAAGCTGTTAGTAATTACTGGCAGCTTTTTCTATATTCACGAAACAAAATCTTAAACGTGTGGTATAACACATTATTTCTAACCAATTAAATACAGATTTATGGAAAATGTAGGATTAGTAGGAGGATTAATTTACATGGCACTCTTGATTCTAATGATAGTTTCAGGATGGAAAATTTATGAAAAAGCAGGTAAACCTGGCTGGGCATGTATCATCCCAATTTATAGTGCAATTGTGTTATTGGAAATAATCGGTAAGCCATGGTGGTGGTTATTACTAATGTTAATCCCTGGCATTGGTTTAATTTGGGCTATCTGGGCAACAAACCTTCTATCTAAAAGCTATGGTCAAGGCGTTGGATTCACAATAGGTTTATTATTATTATCTCCTATTTTCTACCCAATCCTAGGACTTGGTGATGCTAAGTATCAGGGACCCGCAGGTTCGTAAGGATATATCAACAAAACACGCAGCCCCTTTATTGGGGCTTTTTTATTACTTTGCCTCAAATTTAGTCAGTATTAATTACTTACAACTTTGAAAACAAAGCACATATATTTTCTACTTTACTCCCTATTGATTGTCATATTAATTATTCTAAACATCGACAATCCTTTTTTTTGGGATAAAGATATTCTGGATTCAAAACAAGCTCATTGGTTTATTGAGAATAACTTTAACTTAATAATGCCAGATGCTATTGATGCTGGTCACCCTCCTTTTGTTGGTTTTTTGCTGGCAATATTATGGACTATATTTGGGAAAAACTTAGTTGTTGGTCATGTATTAATGGGTATTGTAGCAATTGGTGTAGCTTATCAACTATACAGGCTGGTTAATTATTTTTTTAAAGACAACTTTGTTCCTCCTGTATTGGCAGTTACATTGGCAGAAGCAGCTTTGCTAAGTCAGATGGTGATTGTATCAAGCGATTTGATCTTAACATTCTTCTTTCTCCTTACATTAAATGCTATACTTAATAACAAGAACACCTTGATTTTTATCGGTGCCATGCTATTAGCGCTTGTTAATTTACGAGGCATGACTACTGCATTTGCCCTAGGCCTTCTGGCTTTATTTATTAACCGCCAACAAATAAAAACACAATGGCAACAGATCATTAAAGTATTACTGCCATTTGCACTTGCCGCAATACCAGGAGTAACTTACCTGATTTTTCATTGGATCACTAAAGGCTGGTTTGTTCACCACGACGACAGTAATTGGCAAGGTTGCTATGAGACGGTTGATTTTAATGGCTTCATCCAAAATTGCATTGTCTACACCTGGCGGATGTTAGATGCAGGTCGTGTCTTGGTTTGGGGAATCGGATTTGTAATTACTATTCTTTTGTGGAAAAAGAAGTATCATGTTGATGATAATATAAAAACGATTGGAACTCTCTTTGTGCTACTTATAGTCATTAGCATACCAAGTTCATTAATGGCTAATATGTTGATCGATAATCGGTATTATCTGCCACTCTTCATCATGCTATCACTTAGTGTTAGTTATTTGATTAGCACATCTCACCTAACACTTTTTGTAAGAAAATCTATATTAACAGTGCTTTTTATTAGTCTTTTTAGTGGCACATTTTGGATATATCCTACTCCTATTTCAAACTGTTGGAGTGCGACATTAGCACACCTGCCTTATCATGAGCTTCGATACGAGATGAATGAATTTATTAAAGAGGCCCATATTGGACTTAATCAAGTAGGAACTTTTGTACCATATTGCACAAGTGACAAATATGTCTTTTTAAACAATAGCGATGAGATATTTAACCGAAGAGATTTTGATCAACACAAATACATCATCTATTCAAATGTATTTAATGCGAGCGATGAAGATTTAGAACAATTGGCTACAAATTGGAAAGTGATAAAAAGTCTCGAAAAAGGACAAGTTAATATGATATTGTACAAACGACAATAATGACTTTTGCAACTTGCTATTAATCTTGATACTTTTGTCCATATATTGATACTAATACCATGAAAAAGATATTAATTACCGGAGGAGCTGGTTTTATTGGTTCACATGTTGTTCGACTATTCGTTGAGAAATATCCCGATTACCACATCTACAATCTGGATGCCTTAACTTATGCTGGTAACCTGGAGAATCTTAAGGATATTGAAAGCAAAGACAATTACACTTTCATCAAGGCCGATATTACCGATGCTGATAAGATGAATAGTTTGTTTGCTGAGCATGGTTTTGATGGAGTGATACATTTGGCAGCAGAATCACATGTTGATCGCTCCATATCCGATCCTTTGGCATTTATTAAAACTAATATTCTTGGAACAGTTAACCTTCTGAATGCTGCTAAAGAATCTTGGAAGGATAATATGAGTGAAAAGCTGTTTTATCATATCTCAACCGATGAAGTGTATGGTTCGTTAGGCGAAACCGGATTATTTACAGAAACAACCGCCTATGATCCGCGCAGTCCATATTCGTCATCTAAGGCCAGTTCTGACCATTTGGTGCGTGCTTACCACCACACTTACGGGATGCAAGTGGTTATTTCAAACTGCTCTAATAATTATGGTCCAAATCAGTTCCCGGAGAAGTTAATTCCACTTTCGATTAATAACATCAAAAACAAAAAACCGATTCCAATCTATGGGAAAGGTGAAAACATTCGCGATTGGTTGTATGTGCACGATCATGCACGCGCTATTGACTTGATTTATCACAAAGGAAGCAATGGTGAGACTTATAACATAGGAGGTATTAACGAATGGACAAACATCGACCTTATTCATAAACTATGTGAGGTAATGGATAAAAAGCTGGGTCGTGAAGCTGGCGAATCGGCAAAACTTATCACATTTGTAAAAGATCGTGCAGGGCACGATATGCGTTATGCCATTGATGCAACAAAACTAACAAACGAGTTAGGATGGGCCCCATCACTTCAGTTCGAAGAGGGTATTGAAAAAACTGTAGACTGGTACCTCGCTAACGAAGAATGGCTCAGCAATATAATTTCGGGTGATTACGAAAATTATTACAAAAAGCAGTACAGTACTGACAGAACATAAATCCTAAAGGCCCAAGTGATATTGGGCCTTTTTAGATCCTTAAATTAGTCTTGACTATTATCCAGACTATCTGTCTGGTATCCCCACCTTCAACTTAACTAACAACAATTCTCTTATTGGATAATAGCGCATAACCATGATGTGATATATCATGAAAAAAACAGTTTAAAAGCATAACCATTTGTATTTATCCGCGTAAGCTCAGCTTTCTGTAAAAGGGTCGGGGAAAACAGTCTTGTGGGGAACAAGCAGACAACTTTTACAACCTGTGAATTTGAGTGTTTAATTAAATCCGGAAGCTCCGGGTAAAAAGAATGTTGTATGCAATTAAGAAGCATCCAATCCAAAATGCTATTGTCTTTTGGGTTTGTGGTATTTATGGTTATTGCCGCTATTAGTATTACCTTTTATTATACAATTAGCAACACTTTAACCAAGGACATCAGAACGCAACAGCTTCATACCTTTATTGAAGCATCGCAAAGTGATTTACGAACAGAATTTGAGAAAGCCATTGAAACATCAGTTGCTCTGGCAAGCGATCCAACTCTTGTTGAGTGGTTTAATTCTTATGAAACGAAGGATTCATTAAAAACGCTGTGTCTTGATAAAATCGATGGTATGGTAAACGAATTTGGTTACCTCACTTCGTTTGCAGTAAGTAATAAAACACACAATTTCTGGTCGCCCAAACACACATTACTCGATGTAGTTTCTACAGAAGACCCTGATGACAGTTGGTTCTTCAACAGTATCGCAACTCCACAACGGATACAATCCAACCTGGATTATAACAGGGAGCTGAATACATCAGCACTTTTTATTAATGTGCTAATGGGATCAGTCAATTCTCCTTTGGGCGTCGCTGGTGTGGGAATCAATATCGACTTGTTAGTTGAAGAATTGACAAAAAGGAAATTTAGCGGAGGCAGTTATATTTGCGTTATCGATCAGCAAGGTACCATTAAACTGTCACAAAATCAGGATCATGTCAATCAAACTTTGTCATCGATTATCAGCTCAGCTGCAGATACTGTTATACAGGCTGATAAAAAAGGCTTGCTAAGCGAATACAAAACAGAGGATAGCGTATATGAAATTGCCTACATGGAAATTGGAGAAACAGGCCATAAGACTGTTTTAATAGTTCCAACTGATGAACTGGTTATTATGCTACAACCCATTCGATACTATTCGTTAATAATAGGTTGCATTTTTCTGGTTCTATCCCTGGCTATGGCTTATTTTATATCACGATCATTATCCAACCCTGTTCTAAAGCTCAACTCAATTGCCAATGCACTTGCAAAGGGTGATTTACGCACACCAATCGAAGATGTTTTAATCAACCGAAAAGACGAGATTGGACGCTTAGCTTCAACCTTTAAACAAATGACAAATAAAATCTCAGAAATAATAATCCAGGCTAAACAAACCGCTGAGTTAATATCAGAAGGTGGAGACAAACTGACAGACTCGGCTAATGAGTTATCAACACGCTCCATGCAACAAGCTACATCCACCGAAGAAGTATCCGCCTCGATGGAGGAAATGGGAGCAAATATTAGTCAGAACGCTGAAAACTCGAAACAAACTGAGAATTTGATGTCTCAGGCATATAAGGACACAAACAATGGCAGCGAAATTGTTAAGCGCGCAGTGGATGGTATTAAGCTAATAGCTGAGAAGGTTCAGATAATCGAAGAAATCGCAATGCAAACGAATATTCTTTCACTTAATGCCGCAGTAGAAGCTGCCCGCGCGGGCGATGAAGGAAAAGGCTTTGCCGTTGTAGCAACTGAAGTACGAAAACTTGCTGAAAGAAGTCGATTATCAGCCAACGAAATAAGCGAAAAAGCGACCGATGGTGTGGATATCGCTATCAAGGCCGGTGAAATATTTGAGAATCTTGTGCCTGATATCCAAAAAGCATATAATTTGGTAGCGGATATTTCTGCTGCTTCACTTGAACAAAACGAAGGCTCAAAACAAGTTAATAAAGCAGTTATGGAGCTTGATGGCGTATCACAAGGCAATGCAGCCGCAGCCGATAATATATCTGAACTCACCGAGTCATTCTACAGCGAAATACAAAAACTAAATGAAGTTATTGGCTTCTTTAAAGTCAATGAGTAATTGAAATAATTATAAAAATTCCTTCTGTACCGAATAGAACTATCAGCTCAAAGCTTTAATGAAAAATACCTCAACTTTCACTCATTAAAGCTTTGGGCTTTCTCTTTTTATGTTATTAGGGATTTAAATGAATCCTAAGATTCACTCAATGGTCAAAAACTTCTTCATCTAAAGGCAAGCCATTGCGACGCCAGCTGATTAAACCTCCTTTCAGCTCAAAAACATTTGTATATCCCAGACTATCTAACAGTTCTGCTGCCGGTTTTGTGCGTATATCTTTTTCGCAATACACAAATAAGGTATCATTCTTAGGAACAAGTATTACCAGTTCTTTTAAATCTTCCTTTTCTGGTGCTGGTGCTGCATTATGAATACGGTATTGGCTAAACTTCTTTGACGGCCGCACATCTATAATAAGTGAATTAGGATGTTTTTGAGTTAATGAATAAAACAGTTTGGCACTGACTCTTTTTGAGTTTTGCGCCATTGATGGCAAATTATGGAGAATCAGGAATCCTAAAATAAAATATAAAGCTTTCATAGTAATCTGGTGTTTATGTTAGCCAACGTACGATTTTTACAGATACATAGTTACTAAAAAACCCGAAGCAATGCCTTCGGGTTCATTATGTATCCTGTAAAGAATTCTTTAATTACATATCCACTTGCTCCAATCGCGGTTCTATCGTCTTTTTAAATTCATCGATCAGCTTTATTCGTGCATCCTTAAGCGCATATTCGTAGTTGCCTGGTCGCATACCTCGAATACCATTAAGACTATCCGCGAAAATTTCGGTTTTTGTATCCAAATCTTTGATTGAAATATTGAAATCAACAAAAACAGTATATACTGAATATCCTTGCCCCTTTCTCTCGTCACCCGAAACAAAATTAGAGTTAACCTTCACCACAAATTCTGCCTCTTCCATGTTAGAAGTAAATGTGAAAAAATTCTCGTTTAAACGCTTCTTCATCATGCCCGTAAAAGCGCCTTTATCATTCAAATCGCCAAAAATCTTTTCTTCACTAATAAAATAAGCTTTTGACTTTAGCACTTCAATTGCTATTCCAACAACTGGCATTTGCTTCTGCGGAAAGAAGATTTGAAGCAGGCGAATGATTTCTTCATCTGTTTCATCATCGACTACATGCCCAAAATCAAAACCAGCAGTTATCTCTTGCATCTTGCGTTTTGAAATCAGTCGGGTAATCGATACAGATGTATAGCCATCGTTATTGGTTCTGCTTTGCGATGATAATATACCTTCACCCTTTGTAAATTCAAACTGAAGCGGAAAACCAACCAATGGTCGTTTCTCCCCATTATTACCGACAAACGATGCGTTTAAACCAATTGGCACCTCCATTTTTTTTGAAAACTGAATTTGATATTTTGATTGCACAGGTGTTAACTCCACACGTCTGAATACGTCTTGTATTGTGCCGAATATGGTTGTTCCAACATTATAAGTGCCATCAACAGTCTTATAAGTTAAATCCTCTTCCAAATGATCCTTCAGGCTGATTGCGCCTTTAGCGAGATAATTCAAGGCTGAATAAGCATCGTAATTATCAATTGCCTTTTGGGCATCAGATAAATAAGAGCTGGCCATCATTTTAGCCTGATCCAGTTTCATTTGCTTGGCACGCGTATATTTTTGTTTGGATAAACGCGTCATTACCCAATACTCTTTGCGATTTTCCCAGGTTAGCACTTGATAGCCCTCAAGGGTTTGCTCCACCGAGGCTTGCACCTTCGATTCGTAAGCCTCTTTATACTCAAAATCAGTTTCTATTTTTTGCAGCACTGAGTTGGATGATATATTCACTTTTATCTCACTGCTCATTTGCTTTAATGCTGCACTGCGAGCTGCCTGACGATACTCAACTGCACTTCCATTTTTAGGTACAGTAGCAATTCCAATATAATAAGCTGGGTCATTCGGTCGCTGCTTTACCCATGCGGGCTTTCTTTTAGCCTGTGCGTTAAATGAAAGTAATAGAGCGATAAATACTATCAGGGTAATGTTTGTTTGTTTCTTCATGACGAATATGCTTCAGGTTATGTCGTTTAACAATTGGTCAATGGACTTAAATACAAGATCAGGTTCAAAGCCTCTCGACTGAGCAAAACGTGCTAATGCTGCTTTTGTTTGCCACTGATCCTTGTTTTTAATTTGCCGTTTCTTGCTATGCAATAACTCTGCCAGTTTTTCACAATACTCTGCTTCATTGATTTCCTCTAATGCTTCCTCAATTAAACTTGAGGTTACACCTTTAGTTCTTAGCTGAAAACGTATTTTTATTCGTCCCCAACCATTAAATCGGAATTTATCCCGAACGTAATATGCCGCATAACGCTTGTCATCAATAAACTTTTCATTCGACAAGCATTGAATAGCTTTATCAACCTCCTCGTCTGACAAATTCCAATTTTCCAGTTTTTTACGAATATCAAAGGTGCAATATTCTTTTCGGGAACACAAAGCGGCGGCTTTATTTATGGCCTGACGGTAATCCATTTGTTAAGTTAATTAAGTCAGGCACGAGTTGATTTACCAACATATGCCTTCAAACCTTTAACCTTCGTCTTATTTGATATATATTCCTTTAATATTCATAAACTCCTTCATCCCGTAATGTGACAACTCTCTGCCATAGCCACTCTCTTTCACACCTCCAAAAGGCATTCTCGGATCTGAGCGAACAAAGTCATTCACAAAACAGCAACCGGCTTCCAACTCTTCCTCGGCAATACGTTTACCACGGGCAATATCTTTGGTGAACACAGCAGCACCAAGCCCAAAAACTGTGTCATTAGCAATAGTAATAGCCTCCGCTTCATCCTTAGCACGAATTAAAGAAGCTACCGGCCCAAATAATTCTTCATGATAAGCTACCATGCCTGGTTTTACATCACCCAATACCGTAGCCGGGTAATAAGCTCCATCTCGATTAGGGATATAACCGCCAGTTAGCAATTTGGCACCTTTGCTAACACTGTTTTCAACCTGGCGATGTATATCTTCACGGAAATTGGATCGAGCTAACGGTCCCATTTTTTTAGATTCATCAAACGGATCGCCAAGCGTTATATCTCTCATTTTATCTGTAAACTTGATAGCGAATTCATCATACACCTCATCCACAATAATAAATCGTTTTGCTCCAATACAGCTTTGACCAGCATTTAATATTCGACCCGCCACGCAAGCTTCAACTGCCAGATCAATATCAGCATCTTCGAGTATAAGGTAAGGATCACTTCCTCCCAATTCGAGAACACATTTTTTTAGATACTTACCTGCTGTAGAAGCCACAGCCTTTCCAGCAGGAGTGCTCCCGGTTAGTGTAACAGCTTTAACTCGTTTGTCCGCTATAATCTTTTCCACCTTACTACTCCGAACAAGTAAAGTTCTGAAAACATCCTTCGGAAAACCGGTTTCAACAAATACATTTTCAATGGCTAAAGCACAACCTGGTACATTGGAAGCATGCTTTAGTATCCCTGTATTACCCGCCATTAAAGTTGGGGCAGCAAAACGGAACACTTGCCATAAAGGGAAATTCCAGGGCATAATAGCTAAAACTGGCCCGATTGCTTGCATGGAAGCATATGATTCTCTGGCTTCAGTATTTATAATTTCATTCTTCAGGAATTCAGCACCATTCTTAGCATAATACTCACAGACTAAGGCACATTTCTCTACCTCTGCGCGGGCCTCGACAATATTTTTGCCCATTTCAACAGTAATATTAAAAGCTAATCCTTCTTTCTTATCCCGAAGTGTTTGGGCTGCATTTAAAAGCAATTTACTTCGATTAAGAACAGGTTCCTTTCGCCATCTTTTATAAGCCTGATAATTAGATTCAAGTGCACTATCCACTTGATCTGAATGAAACTCCTCGTACTCTCTTATAATTTCTCCGGTAGCCGGATTTATACTCTTTAAAAACATGATTGTATTGATTAAGGTAACCACCTTAAAAGTACACCTAAAAATATGAACCTAAAAAGATTTTTATTGGGAAAATAACTGTTTTATGTCTTATTTTTGAAGATATGACCAAACCCATTTTATCTAAAAAAACTGGTGTTTTAATTATTTCAGCTCTTATGCTGTTTAACACTTTAAAAACAAGTGCCCAGATTAATCAGTCTGATAAACCTGTTTTTTTAGGATTAACCAGCTATTATGGTTCATTTCAGGTTCATGCAAGTTCACTTTATCCTTATAATGGTACACATCCATTCGGTGTGGAGTTTGAGATAAGCCGCTTACTACTTAATGATAATATCCGGGAGAATTTAGGAACATTCGTCAAATGGGGTGTTGGGCTTAATTATGTAAACTTCAATCATCACGATCTGGGTTACTCAATTTCTGGCATTGGATACATCGAACCTTTTATAAAAACACAAAACCAATGGCGTTATTCACTTAAAATCGGAGGTGGATTAGCCTATATGAGTAACCCTTTTGATGAAGTAAAGAATCCTCAAAATTTAACTTACAGTACTCGATTGGCATTTCCTTTATATGCTGGTGCGAGTGTGTACTATTTCTTTACGAAGCAACTGGCAATAAAAGCCAGCGCTTCATTTCAGCATATTTCTAATGGCGGCATCAAACAGCCAAACCTGGGTATTAACTATCCGGTAATTGGCATTGGTATGGAGTTGACTAATAATAGCTATAGCATCCCACCAAGAAGAAAATTAAACAGCTATAAAAAAGAAAAACGACTGGAAATGTTATTGGGATATTCATTAAAAGAAGATACTACCAATACCAACGATCTGAATGTCGTTACACTAATGGTTAACAGAAGTTGGCAGATTTCGCGTATTAATGCTTTAACAGCAGCAGCTTTGGTTGAATATCAGCAGATGCCCTCTAAAGAGGAAGCCATTAAGGAGTGGAGTCTGGTGCCAATGTTTGGTCATGAATTCTTATTCGGTCGATTACGATTTGGACAACAGATTGGTGCATACGTTATTCGCGGTGATCAGGCTTCTAATCTCCTGATGCAGAACTATTACCTTCGTTATATCTTCAATTCCAGAATACTTACGGGAGTTAATTTAAAAGCTCATGGCCGGGTGGCCGATTATTTATCTATACAATTGGGTATTCTTTTTTAAGCCTCACCTATAACTCTTGTCCAGCTTACTTTTTTGCCAATCAAAGAAAAACCGATATAACCTTTAACATTGAGCTTATTAGGATTACCATCAAACCACATGTAACACTTATAAGTATTTCCACTTTTAGGATCATAGATGGTGCCATCGGACCACTCTGACTCACTCTCATCATAATGAAAATTTTTCAATAGTTTCAGTCCGATAACTTTCCTTTTCTGAAGATCTTTGTCCGGATTATTTTTATCCAATTTCTCTGATCCATCCTCTTCTGTTGGATTCTTCAACCAGATCACCTGTCCGTTAAATGTTCCATCCTCATTCTGAGATATCTGAATTTTTGAATCACCATCCTGAGTCAGCCATGTGCCTACTACTTTAGTGTTTTTCTGACCGAAAGAAACGATCGATAGCAATACAAAGGCAAGACTTAACAAATACTTCTTCATCATCAACCAATTAATTCATATCGGCTGGCAATATAGTAAAAATTAAGCAAGTTGGATTCAGGGAACCGGATCATGACCATGACCACCCCAAGGATTACAACTGAGTATCCGCTTAATGGCCAGGTACAATCCTTTAAAAGGCCCATGCTTCTTGAGAGCTTCGATGGTATATTGTGAGCATGTTGGCGTATACCGGCACGACGCTCCGATAACGGGTGATATAAACCACTGGTATAACTTAACTGGTACCAGAAGAATGGCTACCAAACCATTTCGAAGTGCTAATAATATCATATTAACAAATCGATATATACCATTTTGATTATTCATCTACTGACAATTCCTTTTTAAGCTTGCTTAAAGCTTTTTTCATTCCCTTCTCAACTGCTTCATAAGAGAGTATCTCCGTTGGTAAATAAACAAACGCAATAGCATATTTACTATTCATCTCCTTAAGTAAAGATACCAGTTCATGCTTATTTAAACGATATGCTTCGCGTATTAGCCGTTTTACGCGATTTCGTTTATACGCCCGCTTAAATCTCTTTTTGGAAACACTAATCAATATTTTAGCATTTTCAGGATCATCTGAAATTAACGGCAGATAAGTAATTCGGAATGGATATTTGACAAATGATTTTCCCTTAGTAAATAAATCCTGAATGGTTGTGCGACTACACAAACGCTCATTCTTCTTAAAGGTAAATCGTTGTTCCATTTTATCAGATAAAAAAATCCTCTCTGCCAAAGACAAAGAGGATTAATCAGCCTCAGCTGTTTATGTTATTTTCCTTTATTGTACTTTTTAATGTACTGCTCCAAAGCCATAGTCATAGAAGGAGCTTGTGGCATCGGTGCCTGGATGTCAAGTCTTAAACCGGCATCTTTCACCGCTTTTGCTGTTGCAGGTCCAAACGATGCAATTTTTGTATCATTCTGCACAAAATCGGGGAAGTTCTGCATTAACGATGCAATACCCGACGGGCTAAAGAAAACCAACACATCGTAGTTCACGTCTTTCAGATCACTCAAGTCACTGCTTACCGTACGATACAAGATAGCTTTTGAGTATTTAACCTTCGCCTTGTTTAACAAGGTTGGTATCTCTTGCTTATGGATATCTGAAAGAGGTACCAAAAAGTTCTCATCTTTGTGCTTTTTCACAACATCAGCTAAGTCAGCAAACTTACCTGTTGAATGGAAAATTTTACGTTTCCGATAAACAATGTATTTCTGCAAATAGAATGCTGTTGCCTCAGAGATACAGAAATACTTCATTGTATCAGGCACAGTTATTCTCATTTCTTCTGCAATGCGGAAATAATGATCAATAGCCGTTCTACTTGTAAAAATTACTGCCGTGTGGTCAAGGATATTAACCTTTTGCTGTCTAAACTCCTTTGCAGGAACCGCTTCTACCTGAATAAAAGGTCTGAAATCAATTTTCAGATTACTTTTTTCAGCCAAATCAAAGTAGGGCGATTTGGGTGTTGAGGGTTTGGGTTGTGAAACCAGGATTCTTTTAATCTTCAATGTTCTTCAATTTAAATTCAACTAAACCTTTACCTCATTTACTATTCCCTAGTATATCATTACTTTAATAAGTATTGACAAGGGTAAAATTTCTAGGGCACAAAAGTACAAAAACATATAAAAAATTGAAAGAGGGCTGTGCAAAATTATTTTCGCGCCGCGAAGTAATTGAATTATATACATGATAATAAACAACACAAGGCCTGTTTTTATAAGGAATTCAGCAGTTAAGAGATCAACAAATGGTACTACCGAAACTATAGGTAAACAGGCCAATCCAAACACTTTACTCAACATATTAGCATTAAACAGGTACTCTTTTGTGGCTTTTTCAACATCAAAAACAAATGCTACAAAGCGATAAAGAATATTTTTTAGAAGAAAATATCCTATAATACCCGCATTAACCAATAGGAAAAAAATAATGTCCGTAAATCGTTCCGGACTTTTCCCTCCTACGTGAGCAAATTCAAAAATCAACAATGAAGTGGATAGAAAAAACAGGATCGTTAAGGCCCAGGACGGTTTCTCATTTTGAAGGTTAGCACTTGAATACAATTTAAAAGCAGATTGTTGGTATCGAATAGAAGAAAACAAATCATTCAGATACTTCCCTGCCGTCAGCTTAACAAAGCCAGCTACAATCAGGGCTAATAATATAAATCCGGCCAGCCAATCTTTTGAATCTTCAAATGGCGATCCCTTTCTCAATATTACTGGCTGAGAAGGTATTTGAATTTCCGTTTTTACTTGCTGTTGAACTGTATCCAATTGAGTTACCTGCTCCTGCCTGGTCGGTTTTACTTCCTGTTTAACCTCAGGCAAATCTGCAGAACTGGTTCCCCAATAAAGATCTTTAGCATCAGCCTCTTTCAGGTTAAGGAAAACGGAATCGCTCTCGCTCCATTTTCGATAAGTAACCCTTGGTGCTACTCTTTGTTTCTGAACCTGAAGGTGACGTGGTTGTTTTACCTCAAGCTGTTGTATGGGGGTACGTAAACTTTTAGCAGTAGCCAGACTATCCTGGCTTGCAACCTGTTGCAATTGCGCATCCTGAACTTCCTGATATGCCAAACTTAGTTCCCCCATTAAAAGTTGTTTTGACAAAAATAACTAAAAACCTGAGTTCAAATTAAATTTTAGGATTCAGCTTTGTAGTAAAAGGTTTCAATAATTATTTCACCGCGGCAAACTCAATGGCATTATCACTCCATTCAGGTATTTTTTTTAAGGCTTCACATACTTCGGATGATGAATTGACTACATACCACAGTGCGGCATGTTCTTTTCTCATAAAATTCTCTTCAATCATTGTCTCCAGCATCCTGATCAAAGGATCAAAATATTTGTTTGTATTTACAAGAATGACCGAGTGTTTGATTTGTCCTAATTTCTTAAGTGATAACACCTCAAACAATTCTTCAATGGTTCCTATCCCACCAGCAAGTACAACAATTGCATCACTTTCTTCAATCAATATCTTTTTGCGCTCAGCCATGGTATCCACATGAACCATATCACTTACTCCCTTATGCGCCCACTCTACCTCTACCATAAAGTGAGGAATAACACCCTTTACGCGTCCATTAAGAGCCAATGCCTTATTAGCCAAACTCCCCATTAAACCAACAGCACCTCCACCATAAACAATCCCATAGTTCCCATTCACCAACTCCTCTGCTAAGTGCTCTGCTTCATCCAGGTAAACCGAATTAACTTTAGGACTCGAAGCACAAAAAACGGTTACATTCTTCATTTGATCAGTTTTAACAATTTAAGCCGAATCACCAACGCACCACATGGCGGCACCTAATAAAACCATATCTTTCAGGATACTCTGCCCCACCTTTGAAAGCTCGGGAAAACCATAGGGTGCCTGCCATACAAAAGTTGATGTAAATAAACTTGAAACGCTCAAAAACAACACAACAGATGCCAAAACACCTCCCCAAAACGATAGTTTACGCGCAACAGGTTTTAACGCAATCAGTACACCAATTATTATCTGCAGATATGCAATCATCATCGAGAAAGTATATGAGGTGATGTACTTTAATAACCATTTAAAAAGCGACGAATTGGCTAATATTTGTTTTAAGTAGTCAGCCTCACTGTTTTTTAATTTCATTAAACCTAACCAGATAAAAGCAATAGCTAAGCCATATCTCAGAATAAATTGTCCGGCAGTTGTAAAAGTTTTAGCAATCATTATTAAGGAATTATTTAAAAGATTGAAATACCCGTTTTTGTCGTAAATAACTCAAGTGCTTTAACTCCAGCTAAGGAATTGCCATATTTATCCAATCCGGGGCTCCACACACAAATGGACAACAAACCAGGTATTATTGCAGCAATACCACCACCTACGCCACTTTTACCCGGCATACCAACCCGAAAAGCAAAATCACCAGCCTCATCATAAGTTCCACAGGTCAGTAATAATGCATTTAAGCGTTTTGCCTGGCTGGCTGTAAGGTATTGTTTATTATTTAGCGGATGAATACCATGATTAGCCAAATATAAAAACGATCGGGACACATCAGCACACGACATATTTAAGGAACAGTGTCCGAAATAGAAATCTAGCACTTCATCAACATCTGATTCTATATTGCCATAACTCTTCATAAAATGTGCTAAGGCTGCATTGCGGTGTCCATAATCTTTTTCGGATTGAAACATTGCCTGATCAATGGAAATATTTTTATTTCCTGCTAACTCCCGTATATAGCTCAATATATTATTTACCGAATTATTAGTATTGCTGACAACACAATCTGCCACTACAATTGCACCAGCATTAATAAACGGATTTCTTGGCTTACCGTTTTCATGTTCTAACTGAATTAAGGAATTAAAGGGATTACCAGAAGGTTCTTTTCCAACGCGATCCCATAAATCATCGTTCAACAAAGAAAAAGCCTTTGTAAGACTGAACACCTTTGAGATACTTTGTATGGAAAATGGTGTATGAGCCTGTCCATAGAAAAATTCATTTCCATCCAGCAAGTTAACTGAGATGCCAAATGCTTCTGCATTCACATTCGCCAATTCGGGAATATAGTTGGCCACTTCACCTTCTTTTAACAGCGGACGTACTTCAAGTGTAATTTCCTCAAGTATTTTTTGCCAATCAATTTTCTTTGGAGAATCAATGATCATTCCTGTCTTATTTATTTCTGAATGGTAGAAAATACTCAAGCGAATAAGTAAAACCTATATTGGTAGACCGGTCTCTTCGTCCATATCCAGGAATTGAGTAGGGCTCAAGTTCATTATCCTTGCCAACATTAATGATTGATCTGAAACGAACTGTCCAGCCCATATAGAAATTTTTCAGTACTTCTGAACGCAAACCAAACACAAACTCTCCCCAATGTGAAGCTACAGTGGATGCCCCGAAAGAACCGGTTACATCGCCCCAATAATCTTCAGTAACAGTATATCTTGGGCTGCTATGCTCTTGAATTGCCGCACCATACCGGAATCCTAACAAAATGTTATCGTTATTACCAATCTCCTCAACCCGAAAAATGTTATAATCAAGCCCAACTCTCAGAAAGCTTCCGTCTGAGGTATAGCTCATCTTTTCATTATCAAGATCAACATTCTCGTATCCAAGCTCTCCTATAGCCTGCCATTTACGATTAATGGTATACCGGGCACTTGCCTCGAGACCAAATCGCTCATTGGCAAATAAATAATTAATAAAGGGGCCCAAATCAAAACCAATGGATAAGCCAGGTTTTCCTTTGTTGGCCAACTTCTTTTCTTCCCTGGTCAGTTCTTCGTCTGTTCTCTGTGCAGAAGCACCTGTAAATATCAAAAACAGACTAAGGCTCAATAAATATTTGTACATTTTGAAGATTTTCGTTGTAAAGCACCGATGAATAACTAATTACCACGGAATCAATAAAGTTAATAGTATGAATAACTGTATCAAGTTCAAGATTATATGAAAAACCGCAATCTCCCGACACATAATTCAACTCCCGTTTGTAGATAAACAGTAGTGTATCCTGCAAATCGCTTGCAACAGTTTGCTCACGAATAATCAGCCTGGTACTATCCCGATCAATATCAGTAGGCATATACATCTCAGACACCCTGGCACTATCAAGCAAGAGATCTTTGTTTTCGCCCGTTACGGGATCAATTCCCCAAAGATAGAAACCACTTAAAGTTGTATCTTTTGCTTCTCCGCTTATGCCGGAATATAAACCTGATTGAATAGCATGCTGCCCGGATAAACACAGGCTACTACTGTCACATGATGTGAATATAATAACGGACCAGACTACGATTGCCAGCCAACTTAGTTTTATCTTCATTTATAAAAGCTTTGATACAAAAATAACATGTCCATTTAAGAATGAGGATAAAGCCTCAAAAAAAATAATCTTTTTAACATACTGTCCTGTCTGTTCGTTATCGTACATAGTGCTGTTCGTATTAGAACAGCCATAATTGTTTACTAAACACTTATTACCCTGTTAATTTGCTAGTTACACATTTTGGCCTGCAAATTGACCCATGGGCAAACCTATAACAACAAGAAGTTTGAATATGAAGAACCGTTTTTTACTGCTGGCTTTTTCGCTATTTTTTGCCAGTATTGGTGTAATCACTGCCCAATCGAATAAAATAAGCTTTGAAGAATATGACTTGGATAATGGCCTGCACGTTATCCTGCATCAAGATCAATCAACGCCAATTGTTACTGTTTCTGTAATGTACCACGTTGGTTCAAAAAATGAGAATCCAGAATTAACCGGATTCGCACACTTTTTTGAACACCTGATGTTTGAAGGTACTGAAAACATTGAGCGTGGTGAATATTCCAATTATGTTGAGCGCTCGGGTGGTACATTAAATGCCAACACCTCAACTGACCGCACTTACTATTATGAGATTCTGCCTTCCAACCAGTTAGAAATGGGTTTATGGTTAGAATCAGAGCGTATGCTTCATGCCAAAGTAGATGAAATTGGCATCAAAACACAAAAGCAAGTTGTTACCGAAGAAATGAAGCAAACGGTGGACAGTCGTCCTTATGGAACTTTACTGGAAGAAATTACAAAACGAGCATTTAAGGAGCACCCTTACCAATGGAGAGTTTTAGGATCTGCTGAGCATATTTTTGCAGCAAAAGATCAGGACTTTGTTGATTTCTACAACCAGTTTTATGTACCAAACAATGCTGTACTGGTTATTGCTGGTGATATTGAGATGGACAATGCCAAAGAAATGGTTAACAAATACTTTAGTGAAATACCTAAAGGCTCTAAAGACATTTACCGCCCTAACATTGTTGAAAAACCACTTGGAGGTGAAGTTCGCGACACAATTTTTGATAATGTACAACTTCCTTTAATTGCACAGGCTTATCGCACACCTGCTCTGGGTACAGATGATTACTACGCATTAAGTATGTTGAACACCTTACTTTCAGAAGGACAGAGCTCTCGCATGTATAAATCATTGGTGGATGAGCAACAAAAGGCTTTGGAAGCCGGTTCTTTTGCTTTCCCATATGAAGATCCTTCTTTGGCGTTAACATATGCACTGCCAAATATGGGTGTAGATTGTGCTGATCTTGAAGCAGCAATTGACAGCGAGATCGAGAAAGTTAAAAATGAACTTATTTCTGAGCGTGAGTTTTTGAAGCTTCGTAATCAGGTTGAAAATTCATTTGTCAAGTCTAATGTTAAACTGGCTGACCGCGCCGAAAACCTGGCAACTAATTATACCTATTTTGGCAATACCGATTTAATCAACTCTGAACTTGATAAGTATTTAGCTGTAACACGTGAAGACATTAAGCGTGTTGCCAATAAGTATTATACAAAAGGCAACCGGGTTGTATTGTATTATCTGCCAAAATCGCAGCAAAACTAAACATTACTTTTTTTGATTAAAGAGTACTGATTATAAAGACATAACCAATCTGCTATGATTGGTTTCAAAAAAAATTAAGAATGAAGAAATCAGTTATATTTTTACTAGCACTATTAGTTGCTTTTAATATAAATGCCCAATTAGACAGAAGCACGCCCCCTAAACCGGGACCGGCTCCGAAAGTAAATATTGGTCAGGCAAAGTCGTTCGAGTTGAAAAACGGACTTAAAGTTTTTGTTGTTGAAAACAATAAAGTACCTGTAGTTTCTTACACGTTATCTTTAGATATTGACCCTATTGTTGAAGGTAAAAAAGCAGGCTACACAGGTATGGCCGGTGATCTGATGGCTACCGGAACAACCACAAAAAGCAAAGCTGAAATTGATGAAGCCATTGATTTTATCGGTGGTAGCTTAGGCACCAGTTCCGGAGGTATTCAGGCTTCATCGCTTAAGAAGCACTCCGATGAGTTACTAAACCTAATGACCGACGTTTTATACAATCCTTCTTTTCCTAACGAAGAACTTGAGAAAGCGCAAAAACAAATGTTAACTGCGCTTAAATCTCAAAAAGATGACCCTAAAGCCATTTCCTCTAACATTAAAAGTGTGTTGCGTTATGGCAGTGACCACCCTTATGGAGAAATTTTAACTGAAGAGACTGTTAAAGCAATAACAGTTGAGGACTTAAAGGCGTATTACGACACCTATTTCAGACCTAATGTTGCCTACCTTGTAATTGTTGGTGATATTTCAGTTAAAGAAGCTAAAAAGCAGGTGAAAAAGTACTTTTCAAACTGGGAAGCTAAAGATGTACCTAGCTTCAAGTATGAGACACCAAAAAGCTTTGAGCAGCCTAAAGTTGTAGTAGCCAATAAGGATGGCTCAACTCAATCAACTATCTCATTATCTTACAACATCAATCTTAAACCAGGTCATCCTGATGCTATTAAATCACGCGTGATGAACCAGGTTCTTGGTGGTGGCTCATTCAGCGCCCGTTTATTCCAAAACCTGCGTGAAGACAAAGGCTTTACATACGGTGCTTATTCATCATTAAGTTCTGACGAATTGGTTGGTTCATTTAATGCAGGTGCTAATGTACGTACCAGCGTTACCGACAGTGCTTTTACTGAGATCATTTACGAAATGGAGCGCATGCGCACTGAATTAGTACCAGAAGAAGATCTGCAATTGGTGAAAAACTCCTTGACGGGAAGCTTTTCTCGCGCTTTGGAAGATCCGGCTACTGTTGCCCGATTCGCTTTAAATATTCAGAAGTATAATTTGCCGGAAGATTATTACGAGACTTATCTTGAAAAATTGAACGCGGTAACTCCAGCTGATATAAAAGCAATGGCTGAAAAATACATTACTCCTGACAATGCGCTCATTCTTGCTGTAGGTGATGTACCGAATATGAAAGCCAGCCTGTCTAAGTTTGCCAAAGATGGTAAGGTTGAGATGTATGACTTTTATGGAAACATTGTAAAATCAATGCCTTTACCTGCAGATTTAACTGCTGAGAAAGTAATTGCTAAATATGTTAATGCAATTGGTGGAACAGAAGCTCTTGCAGCTGTTAACAATTACGTTTTGGAAGGTAGTATGAGCGTTCAGGGCATGCCTTTAAACATGAAAATGTATAGTCGTCGCCCCAATCACCAGTGCGTTGAAACCTATATGCAAGGCAACCTGGTTTCTAAGCAGGTTTTTAACGGAGAAGCCGGTAAAGTTGTAAGCCCGATGGGAGAACAAAATATTGAAGGTGAAATGTTGGAAAACATGAAGATCGAATCTATTCTTTTTCCTGAAACACAGTTTGCTGAATTAGGATACAAACTTGAGCTTCTTGGCGCTGACAATGTCGATGGTCAGGATGTTGTTAAAATGAAAGTTGTAAGCCCGGGCGGAAAAGAACAAACAGTTTACTATAGTCGCTCAACCGGACTAAAGGTTAAAGAAGTTAGTACAAGCCCACAGGGAACAATGGCCAGTACTTTTACTGAATATGCTGAGGTTAAAGGTGTGAAATTCCCTAAGAAAATGAACCAGACAGTGGGACCTCAGTCATTTGATATCACCTTCGAAACCATTAAGGTTAACGAAGGAATAGACGCAAGCAAATTCGATATCTGATACATTGGCATGGGAAAGGTATCGACGCAATTATAGTTTTTATAAATCTGATTTTTTTTATTTCGGATAAAGTTAGATTGATAGTTTGAAGATTGCTAAAATGAAGGCGGCCTAACGAGGTCGCCTTTTTTTATACAGTTGAATTCAGTTGGTTAGTTGGTTAGTTTAATAAAGCGAAAGGATTAAATATACTTTATAGTGAGTTAAAAGTTACTTGTTATTTATTAGTCACCTCCGTCGCCCCCACCATCACCATCCCAGAATCCACCAGAGCTGTCTGAATCACCCAGGGATCAGAACCAGAATCACTACTGTTTTTCTGAATGTAAACGACGAGTCCGATTGTCATAATGACCAATAATATCTTAATCACATCAGGCAGAAAACTTAAATCCATTCAAATTATTTTTATTATTTGTAATCAATGAAACTGTAAACTCAGGTTTGTTCTTAAATATTTATACTTGAAAAAATCTATATTCTACAATTAACTGACTAGTTCCATTGCGCTCACAAAAGTTCTCTCATATGGCCAATTTAATCATTATTAAGGGTCCACTAAATATAATCCTCTCATAATCTCTATTTTGCGTGGATCTTGGAGTAAAGGTCTGTCCGAAAACATCATAATTCCGCTTGAAGGAAATGAGCTACCTTGTAGCATTGCTTCTCGAAATTCCGCGGGGCTAACTTCTCCCGGATGATTATGTGCTTGCACAATGGGCCAAATTTTAGGTTTCTTTTCAGGGTCTATTGAGTTGCTTACCGAATCCAACCAGGTTGTATATTCGCCAATCCAATTGACAGGACGATCTTTCATATGATGAAACAACATCGGAGCCAAAACATCAGCTTCCCTTGCAAAGTCATTTATATCTATACCTAAAATGCGATAAAGGGCAGCATCATACTCATCAGGATACCAAGCACAATAAAACAAGCCTAATAAGGATTCTGGTTGGTGACTTATCAAGATTTGTTTCAGATCTGTTATCCAATTGGTTAGTATGCTACTACGCCACTCTCTCCATTCCTCTTCGTGAAAAGACAAGATATGATTTGAAATATCAGAAATACTTCCCTCAGGAATATCAATATTGTATTCATTAGAAAACAAATCAGTACAACGCTCACAAAAACAAGTTTCAGGTAAAATTGGTTCGGGAGTTTCGAATTGAGCATGCCAATGCAGATAATCAAGAAAAATACCATCTACTTTAAACTTGTTAAGAATGCTCTGAAGATGCTGTCTTCTATCTGTTTTAAAATCAGGGCAAGTAGGGCATACACCCATAAACCAATCAGCAGGAGGTGATAGTTCCCCTGTTTTTTCTATCGGCGCGCATTGCGGATTGTTTTCAAGAAATTGCTTTCCATTTAATACAGGAAACTCTACAAAAACCTTGCATCCTTGTTCATGCGCTGCATTGTACAATTCATCATTGAGCGAATAGCTTCTGACAAATATCGCATTCACACCCAATTCTTTAAAGGAATAACCGGCTTTCAATAATGTACCCGGGTCGCCATAGACACCTTTGATAAAAACCTTTTCTGTATTATTCACGCTGGAGTTGCATGCGCAAATACAAAAGATCATTAGTAAAGTAACAAATATAGTCTGTGCATTAAAGAGTTTTTTAATCATACCTTTCATCCTTTAGTTTATATGAATGATATATTTAGCGGATAACACCGATTGTCTTTCTATCTGAAATCTTTACAGTTTTTCATCTTGTTTTCAATTGCATCTGCCCATTTATCATAGGCAGGGCATGCGAACCTTCAGATCATAACAACCTAATAAACAGAACTTTTAACCTACCAAAAATAGCAAAATATTATTACCGTAGCTACAACATTCTAAACATTACAGGATGATGGATCTATCCAATGCAGCACTCTCCATTACAACTGTTGCCTGATAATTTGTAACCTGTACAACAAACAAACTAAGGTCAGTCAAGCAATAATGCTTATGTCACTTGCCTGTTTTTTACCGGAGAGTATTCTTTATATCAATAATAAGCATCCCGAAAAAAGTTGCGTTCTTTATATAAAGAATGGTTGTCCTAGCAATAGGGGAAGCGTTCTACATATGAATAAAGCTTGTCCAAATAAAAAAGGAGACAATGTACATATGAAGAATGATCGTCCAAGTAATAAGGGAGGCGTTCTTCATATAAAGAAAACGTGCCCAAGAAGAAAAGGAAGCATTCTACATATGAAGAATGGCTGTCCAAACAAAAAGGGAAGCATTCTTTATATCAATAATGCTTGCCCAAGTAAAATGTGACTTTTATTACTATAACAATTGGGTGGCGTCGACAATAAGCCCATGTATATATAACAATGGGATTACAGTTATTCGTATTGACAGATTAGGGGCTGATTACATAACTTTTTTCGATGATGCTATGCATGAGCAAATCATGAATTATGCAAACAGAAATTTGAAGGCCTCCTCTATTTTATTGGCTTTTACAATCTGAATATCATATTTACTCAGTTCAACACCTTTCACATAGCTAGGTATAATTATAGTTTTAAATCCCAGTTTAGCAGCTTCACCAATGCGTTGGTCCAGGCGAGTTACCGGACGAATCTCACCTGACAATCCCACTTCACCGGTCATGCACACATCGGGTGAAACTGTCATATCCATATTGGATGATAATACCGAAGTGATAACGGCTAAGTCAATAGCCGGATCATTCACCTTCAGGCCACCGGCAATATTCAGAAATACATCTTTCGCTGCCAGTTTAAAGCCGGCTCGTTTTTCCAATACAGCTAAAAGCATGTTTAAACGGCGTAAATCAAAACCTGTGACTGAGCGTTGTGGATTTTGGTAAGCTGCTGTACTGGCCAATGCCTGAACCTCAATCAAAAATGGGCGAACACCTTCCAAAGCGGCCGATATTGCTACCCCACTCATTTGCTTCTGTTGGGTTGCCAGTAGTAGTTCAGATGGATTACTCACCTCACGTAAGCCTGAACCCAGCATTTCAAAAATCCCAATCTCATTGGTCGATCCAAAACGATTTTTGATGGAGCGTAAAATACGATACATATGATGACGGTCGCCCTCAAACTGTAACACCACATCCACCATGTGTTCCAGCACCTTTGGTCCGGCCAGGCTACCTTCTTTAGTGATATGGCCTATCAGGAACACGGGAATATGTTTGTCCTTACATACTCGCAAAATTGTGGCGGTACATTCCCGGATTTGAGAGACACTACCTGGTGCTGACTCAATACGTTCGGTTTCCATTGTTTGTACCGAGTCAATCACCAACACATCCGGCTTTTCATTTTCAACATGCTTGATGATATGCTCTACAGACACTTCACTAACAACATGGCAATTATCGGCCGATGAACCGGAAATCCGGTCAGCCCTGAGCTTTATTTGTTGTGGACTTTCTTCGCCCGAAACATACAGCACTTTTACATTTGGCAGGTTCAAGGCCGTTTGTAACACCAAAGTGGATTTACCAATACCAGGTTCTCCTCCTATTAACACCATGGCACCCGGCACCAATCCACCACCCAATACACGGTTAAGCTCTTCATTCCCGGTACTCATGCGCGGCTGCTCCTCTACCGACACCTTTGACACAGGTAGAGGTTTGGTACGTTCGGCAATCACAGTACCCGGGCGACTGTTTTTCGTTTTTCCGGTTATCTTTGCTTCTTCAACAAAGGTGTTCCACTCACCACAAGCATAACACTTCCCTTCCCACTTGGGTGATTCATTACCACAATTCTGACAAACAAAAACAGTTTTGGATTTGGCCATTATTTATCTTTTTGTTTCCCGCAGATGACGCAGATACACACATAAAAATCAACGATATTCCGCAAAATCTACAGGGTCTTATTCTTATAATCGTTCGTTAAAGTTTTGTCTTATAATATTAATCAGCAGTTTACAATTTTCGAATAAAATTCATCAGATCATTCACATTTAAGGAAGATGTACATCAACTACAGCCTTCTGACTAATAATCTAACAAACTAGTGTTTGTTTACATCAATGTTTTGATCTTTTCTACAATGGAGGTCGTTGAAAAACCTTCAACAAAATCAATGGTTTTTACCTTGCCGCCTTTAGCCATTAATATATCATAGCCCACAATGTCTGCAGCTTTATAATCGCTTCCTTTAACCAATACGTCTGGCTGTAATGCTTTTATCAATTCATAAGGCGTATCTTCATCAAAAAACACTACCAAATCAATAAACTGCAGGGCGGCCATTAGAATTGCCCGGCTTTGCTCATCTACCACAGGTCGCTGTGGTCCCTTCAAACGCTGAACAGATGCATCGGTATTCAGACCTAATATTAACTTCGTTCCTAAATCTTTGGCTTTCGACAAATAATCAATATGTCCCCGGTGAACAATGTCAAAACAACCGTTGGTAAAAACAATTGTTTCATTGGCTTTCTCCCAATGCTTTATTATGGCAACAGCATCTTCGCGAGTTTTTATTTTATTGCTGATTTTATCTAGTTCTGTCATATTCATTTGTCGAATTGCTTTGTATAACGAGCTGTTTAAAATTTCATCCTCAAGGTGATGACCTTTACACTCTTCCAAAAATAATAAAACCCCGACATCTGCCGGGGTTTCATTAAAATATTTTCTTTCTGCTTTAAACCAAGGCGTTTGTAGCCGTATCCGGGAATACAAATGTTGGTTTAAACTGTTTTGCCTCTTCCAGTGTCATATGACAATAGGTAATGATGATTACCACATCACCCACTGCAACTTTTCGAGCAGCTGCACCATTAAGGCAAATAACTCCGGAACCCCTTTCACCTCTAATAACGTAGGTTTCAAGGCGCTCTCCATTGTTGTTGTTCACCACCTGTACTTTTTCGTTTTCAATGATATTGGCAGCATCCATTAAATCTTCGTCAATGGTAATACTTCCAACATAATTCAGGTTGGCTTCTGTAACAGAAACATTGTGTAACTTCGATTTTACAACCTCAACATTCATGATCCCTATTTTTGTATATCACGTTATCTATCAATCTTATTTCTCCGGCAAACACAGCTATACAAGCAACAATGTACTCACTCTCTTCCCAGTTGTCAACAGGCTGTAATGTATATCCGTCAACAATTTCAAAGTACTCAACTTCCAGTTTTTCGTTAGCATTAATTGCCTCTATCACTTTGTTTTTGACACCTTCCACCGAAGTATCCGGGACAAAGTTACAAGATTCAAATAAAGTACTGGCAATTAAAGGTGCATTTTTTCGCTGAGCATCTGAGAGTAACATATTTCGTGAGCTCATGGCCAGTCCATCTGCCTCCCTCAAGATAGCACATGGAACGATCTCAACGGCCAACTGAAGTTGTTTAGTCATGTCGCGGATAACTGCCAACTGCTGAAAGTCTTTTAATCCGAAAAAAGCTTTATCAGGTTTTACGATATCAAACAAACGACTTACCACTTGCGCCACGCCGTTAAAATGACCAGGACGATACTTTCCTTCCATTACACTTTCCAGATCACCAAAGTTAAATTGGCGCTTATCTTCCTTCGGGTAAACCTCCTTTACATTGGGAGCAAAAACCACGTCGCATTTAACTTCTGACAAAGCATTCAGGTCAGTTTCCAGATCTCTTGGATATCGCTCAAGGTCATTGGAATTATTGAATTGTGTTGGATTAACAAAAATACTGACAACAACAATGTCAGAAGAGTCTGCTGCCTGTTCTACCAACGATAAGTGACCTTGATGCAAGGCGCCCATTGTTGGTACAAAACCAACTGTTTGATCTTCACTCTTAGCCAACTCCAACAGTTCCTGAAGTTTAGCAATGGTTTTAATTACTTGCATGGTTAATGTAATTATCTGATGTATAAACCCTTTATATAATTTAAATACATCATGAAAAAAATGCGGGGCAAAGTAATAAAATCCCTTCCATATTTAATTGAATAATTACTAAAAAGCTTGTTAAAATTTCAATCTGTAGTTAATCGTTTACTCATTTTAACTGTTTATACTACCATGCAAGTTAGGGCTTTATTTGTCAGGTGGTATATTTTTAGTACTTTTGCACTTGCTAAAAATATTCTACCGTATTTATAATGGAAAAAGCAAAAGTCTTATTCATCTCTCAAGAAATAACACCTTACCTACCCGAGACAGAGATGTCAAAAATTGGTCGATATCTACCTCAAGGTATTCAGGAATTAGGTAAAGAAATCAGAACCTTCATGCCTCGCTTTGGTTGCATTAACGAACGACGTAACCAGTTACATGAGGTTATTCGCTTATCAGGTATGAACCTGATTATTGACGATACTGACCACCCGTTAATTATCAAAGTTGCATCCATTCAGGCTGCACGTATGCAGGTTTACTTTATTGATAACGAAGATTACTTTCAGCGCAAGGCAACTTTAGTTGATGCGGAGGGCAAAGAGTTTGATGATAATGATGAGCGAACTATCTTTTTCGCACGTGGTGTTCTGGAGACAACAAAAAAATTACGCTGGGCACCAGATGTTGTTCATTGTAATGGTTGGATTACTGCCTTGGCTCCTCTTTACATTAAAAAGGCGATGAATGAAGACCCTCACTTTGCTAATTCCAAAGTGGTTTATACTGTTTATGATAACGAATTCAGTACCATGTGGAGTGAGAACTTCAAAGAAAAACTTAAGTTGGAAGGAGTTGAAGATAGTGATTTAGAAGTGATGATGGCCAACGACTACGTTAACCTGACTAAATTAGCCATTTCAATGTCTGATGGAGTTATTCAGGGAAGCGAAACAATAAATCCGGAGATTAGTGAGTTTATTAAACAATCGGGCAAACCTTTCCTTGGATATCACAATGAAGAAAGCTATGTTAGCGCTTACAATGGCTTTTACGATTCATTGCTAGATTAATTTAAAGAACTTATGAAAAATTTTTCATTAAAAGATACTATACATACAGTTGGCCAATTTTTATTGATTGGCCTTCTTTCTTTAACAGTCGCTTGTAAAGATGATCCGGCACGTATATCGGGCGATGTATTGCCGGACGGTGAGAAAATTAAAGGACTGAATTACGAAGGGCATATTTTAACAACAACTAACACCGGTAGAAAAAAAGTCAGAACCAGTGATGCTACATATGGTATTATCGGAACATTTAATGATCCTGTTTTTGGACAATCAGAGGCTTCTTTTGTCACCGATTTCTCAATTGGTAGTGAAGTTAAGTTTATTGTTGACATCCTTGATATCAGCAATTCGGAAGATACTGTTATTCATGAAGATTACATTTTTAGTCAATTCAACAATAACGTTGATACCATTGCTGACACATGGAAAGTTGATAGCCTGGTATTAAACCTTCAATACCAATTTAACAACTGGTATGGCAATATGCTACAGAACCAAAGTATCAACATTTTTGAGTTAAGCAGCCCACTCGGTTCTAACAACCAGGAATTCTTTAGTGATCATGATGTAACAGGCATGTATTTTCCTGAAGCAAGAGCTACCCAAAGTGTTCATCCTAATAATGAAGTGCCTGATTCCCTAAAATCAAGTAACTGGACTAATCTTTATGAATACCCGGATAGTTTGTGGAACCATCCTCAATATCTATGGAATAACGATAAAGTTCAGGCAGATAAAGACAGTTCATGGTTAGATGCTGACTTTAATGGTAACACAACCACTATAAAATACTGGCCTTTTAAGCTGAATGAGACTTTAGCTGATAAGATTTTCAATTTAAGCGAGTCAGAACTTAAAAACTCAAATGCATTTAAAGAAGCATTTAATGGTGTTTACGTAACTCTGGATGAAGCCTCAGTAATGAGTGGTGAAGGTTGGTTAACCAGAATAAACCTATTAAGCAGTTCAAATGCAATCGCTACTAATTTAACCATCCACCTTTCCCGTGATTATAAATACCTCAATTCAGTGAACGAGATACGTGATACAATCTCTAATTATCAATACACTTTCCCTGTAAACCTGGAGAATGTTCGTTTTAATACTTACAGCCACGAACTTAATACTTCAAATATCGATACAACCGATATGGAACCTGAACGTATTTATATTCAGGGAATGGCTGGAAGTTATATGCAAATGAGCTTGCCTGACGATGTTATTAACTGGGTAGATTCTATTGGTGATCCAAGTGAATCTGATATAGATAAAGATTATCATTTGGCAGCCAATGTAGAGTTTTTTATGGAGATCGATACCATTCAATCTGATCTGGATAAATACCCGGCACCTAACAGACTTGTCATTAAATGGCTTGATGACAAAGGTGAATTAGTTGATCCTGTACACACGATTGAAATAAACGGAAATGATATTGTCACACCGATTTTTGGAAGTAATGCCGACAGTCAAGGTAATCGTAGCGGAATTGGAGAAAGAGTGATACGATTCAGTGATGATGGTAACCCTGAATTCATATACAGGTTTATCATGAGGTCCGATTATTTTAATCATATAATGCGTCGTGAGGGGGGAGCCAAATTAAATGAAAAACAATTCTTCATTGGTCCCGAGAGTACAACAGCTAATTTCCAACGGGTTGTTTTATACAGTGGTTCTGAAGAAAATGAACAGACTGTGATTGATGGCCAAACAGTTGATAAACGCATGAAAATGAATGTGAAATATTATCAATATCGACCACGATAGAAAATAATATATAAGACTTTATAAAAAGGGTGTTTCTTCCGAAACACCCTTTTTATTTACAGAGAAATGCCTTTCTATTCCTTTACGTTTAGTGATCGAACTTTCGATTTTGTTTTAATTAGCTTTCTTTTCATTCTCTACATGTTATGGCAACTAATTCTTTTTTACTTTAGCTTTGTAATTAATTTACGCTACTGAGAGAATGCATAAATACCGGAGATTAACTGAGCTAGAAATTCAAAATCTGGAACAACGTAATTGCTTTTGCACTGATTGGTCAAAAGTGGCGGTTGCTGAAGGGTTCCATTATAATTCCATTCGTAATGTCTCATTCTCGGGTGATATTAAACTAGGAGTATTCAATCGGATTTTCACCTTCCCGGGAGGTGTTCAGAAGAAGGCTGGCATATCAAATGCCACCATACACAATTGTATTATTGATTCTGACACTTATATCAATCAGGTCAAAAACCATATTGCCAATTACCACATCCAATCAGATGTTGTTATTGAGAATGTTGATTCGATCATTACAGAACAAGAAAGTTGCTTTGGTAATGGTATTCAGGTTTCAGCACTTAACGAAGCAGGTGGACGAGAAATTTCAATATATAATAAGTTATCTGCACACACGGCATACATTATGGCCATGTATCGACATCAGCCTGATGTAATTGGGAAACTTCAAAAACTTATAGACGGTTATAGAGCCGATATATGCAGTTCGATGGGCACAATTTGTAAGGGAGCTCAATTGATTAACTGCCGGACTATTATCGATACAAATATTGGTGAGTTTGCCAAGGTAGAAGGCATCTATCGTTTATCCAACGGGTCGATAAACAGTTCAGAAACGGCACCTAGTTATTTTGGCCCAGGTGTCATTGCCGAAGATTTTATAGCCGCATCTGGCAGTAAAGTCAGTGACAGTGCCTTGATATCAAAATGCTTTGTTGGACAAGGCTGTGAATTGGGCAAACACTATTCAGCTGAGAACTCTGTTTTCTTTGCCAATTGTCAAGGTTTCCATGGTGAAGCATGCTCAATATTTGCGGGCCCCTATACAGTCACGCATCACAAGTCAACTTTATTGATTGCCGGTTATTTTTCATTTATGAATGCCGGAAGTGGTTCCAACCAAAGTAACCACATGTATAAGTTAGGACCTATTCACCAAGGAGTTGTCGAGCGTGGTTCAAAAACCACCAGTGATTCATATCTGTTATGGCCGGCGCGCATTGGTGCTTTCTCATTGGTAATGGGTCGCCATTATCGCAATCCGGATACTTCCCAATTGCCGTTTTCATACCTCATCGAGAACAAAGATGAAAGTATTTTGGCACCGGGAGTTAACTTACGAAGTGTAGGTACCATCCGTGATGCCAGAAAATGGCCCAAACGAGACAAAAGAACAGATAAGAATCTATTAGACTTTATCAATTTTAACCTGCTAAGTCCATTTACTATTCAGAAAATGATAAATGGAAAAAAGGTTTTGAAAGATCTTATGGTTTCATCTGGTCAAACTTCAGACTATTACATGTACAATAGTGTGAAAATTGCAAGCTCGTCATTAAGACGTGGAATTCAACTATATAACACGGGCATCATAAAATTTTTAGGTAATGCCTTAATTAAAAAGCTGGAAGATGCTATCTTTGAATCATTAAGTGAATTAAAAACAAGCCTTTCGAAAACTTCCGATTTTGGAATCGGCGAGTGGATAGACATGGCTGGTTTGTTGGTTCCCAAAGAAAGGGTAATGACCCTGCTTGATGATTTGCAAAATGATAAGATATCGAACCTTGAAGAACTCAATGAACGATATGCTTTATTGCACAACAGCTATTTTGATTATACGTGGACCTGGTGCCTGAAAGTCTTCAAGGATGAATTTGATCTGGATTTCCAAACAGCCGAAATTGATCAGATTATTGCCTTTGTTGACGAATGGAAAAAATGTGTAATTGATTTAGATAACTTAGTTTATTCCGATGCCCATAAGGAATTCACATTGAATACCCAAACGGGCTTTGGTATTGATGGATCAGAAGAAACCCGTATTATGGATTTTGAACAGGTACGTGGTGAATTTGAAAAACACCCATCAGTGCAGGACATCAGTAATCATATCAGGGAAAAAAGCAGACTGGCTGAAGAACTGAAAGAAAGGCTTATCCTCTTAAAGTAGAGAATAAACCTTAAATAGATTACTATGCGTTTAATTATTGAGCCGGATTACCAACAGGCTTCGGAATGGACAGCAAGTTACATTGCACAAAAAATCAATAGCCATAAAGGTGATAAACCTTTTGTTCTTGGATTGCCAACGGGCTCGTCTCCACTGGGGACTTATAAAGAACTGATCAAACTGAATAAAGAAGGAAAGGTATCTTTTCAGAATGTAGTGACTTTTAATATGGATGAGTATCGTGAGATTCCTCGCGAACACCCGCAAAGCTACTACACATTTATGTGGGATAACTTTTTCAGCCATATAGATATAAAGCCTGAGAATACCAACCTTTTGGATGGTCAGGCTGAAGATGCTGAAGCAGAATGTCAGCGTTATGAAGATAAAATAATGGAAATGGGTGGTATCGACCTCTTTTTAGGTGGTATCGGCCCCGACGGTCACCTGGCTTTTAATGAGCCTGCATCGTCGTTACAATCCAGAACCAGGGTTAAAACGTTAACCTATGATACCATTTTAGCGAATTCCCGCTTCTTTGATCATGATCCTGACAAAGTACCTAAAACGGCATTAACCGTAGGTGTAGGAACAGTTTTAGATGCCAAAGAAGTGTTGATTATCGTTAATGGTCATAATAAGGCGAGAGCCTTACAACATGCTGTAGAAGAAGGAATCAATCACATGTGGACCATCAGTGCATTACAAATGCATCCGAAAGGCGTTATTGTTTGTGACGAAGCGGCTACTTATGAACTTAAAGTAGGTACTTATAACTATTTCAAGGATATTGAAAAAGACAATCTTACGCCGGCAAGCTTATGGAAGTGACAGGCATACAGCCTGAATAAGATACACACATTTGTTTGAAGAGGAAAACTTTAAAGTTTTCCTCTTTTTCGTAACTACAGCTTAATAAAAAAGAATGTAGAAGATGATCGAACAAAATAATCCGATCAGATAATTTTGATACAAAGAAGAAAACTATGTGTGGAATTGTAGCATATGTTGGTGGCAGAACAGCTTACCCGATTATTGTAAAAGGCTTACAAAGGCTTGAGTACAGAGGATACGACTCTGCCGGTATAGCACTTATCAACAGTGAAGTCAACGTTTACAAGTGCAAAGGGAAGGTTAAAGATTTGGAGAATCATGCTAAAGGAAAGTCCATTTCGGGTTCCATTGGTATGGGGCACACACGCTGGGCCACCCATGGCGAGCCAAGCGATAATAATGCTCACCCACATGTGTCGCAAAATGGCAAATTCATTGTAGTGCACAACGGTATAATCGAAAATTATGCCCACTTGAAGAATGAATTAGTTAGCCGCGGTTATGAATTTCAAAGTGAAACAGATACCGAGGTATTGGCCAACCTGATTGAAAATATTTACATCAGTAAAGAAGTCAATGCTGAAATGGCTGTACGATTAGCCTTAACAAAAGTAGTTGGTGCTTATGGTCTGGTTATCACCTGCACCGATGAAAAAGATCAGCTGATTGCTGCGCGTAAAGGTAGTCCATTGGTAATTGGCGTTGGCGAAAAAGAATATTTTCTGGCTTCAGATGCAACACCTATTGTTGAATATACCGATCAAGTCATCTATATGAACGATGAAGAGGTGGCGGTTATCAACAGGAATAATCTGACACTTAAAAGCATCGAAAATGATGCCCTCAAACCAAAGATTCAAAAGGTTAATCTAACCATCGATGAAATTGATAAGGGAGCTTACGAGCACTTTATGCTCAAAGAGATTTATGAGCAGCCTATCTCCATCGAAGATACCTTCCGGGGACGTATCTCATTGGATCATTCCAAAATTTTCTTAGGTGGTATTATCGATGTATTACCAAAGCTATCGCAGGCGCGTCGCATTATAATTGCAGCTTGTGGTACATCGTGGCATGCCGGTCTGGTTGGTGAATACCTGTTTGAAGAATTTGCCCGCACACCTGTTGAAGTGGAATATGCCAGTGAATTCCGTTATCGTAACCCGGTGATTAACGAAGACGATGTAATTATCGCTATTTCTCAAAGTGGTGAAACTGCTGATACACTCGCAGCTATTAAGATGGCTAAAGAACAAGGTGCTACCATTTTAGGAATTTGCAATGTAGCCGGTTCTTCAATTCCACGTGAAACTCATGCTGGGGTTTACACCCATGCCGGTGTTGAGATTGGGGTAGCTTCAACCAAAGCTTTTAGCTCTCAGGTAACTGTATTGACGATGATGGCACTGATGCTTGGAAAAACAAAAGGCCACTTATCTGACATTGACTATAAAGAACTGATTGGTGAGTTGACGCAGGTACCTGATAAAATCAGAACCATCCTGCAATCAGAGGAGGAGATTAAACGAATCTCAGAAACCTATAAAGACGCCAATAATGCACTTTATTTGGGACGAGGCTATCTGTTTCCGGTAGCACTTGAAGGAGCTTTAAAACTTAAGGAAATATCTTATATCCATGCTGAAGGCTATCCGGCGGCTGAGATGAAGCACGGTCCGATTGCCTTAATCGATGAAAATATGCCGGTATTTGTATTGGCAACCAAAGATAAGTCTTACGAAAAGATCGTAAGTAATATACAGGAAGTGAAAGCCCGTAACGGTAAAGTGATTGCTATTGTTACCAAAGGTGATGGTGTGATAAAGAAAATGGCCGATCATGTGATTGAAGTACCTGATTGCCACGAAGCCATTGCTCCTTTGTTGACATGTATTCCGCTTCAGTTTATATCTTACCACATTGCCGTCATGCGCGGTTGTAATGTGGATCAACCACGTAACCTGGCAAAATCAGTTACCGTGGAATAAAAAAGGATTACTTCGTTGTCATTCACATTTGAATGACTTTCATTGTAATATTTTAAGGTTTATCTCTCAGTAAAAGCCCGTTTGAAACGTCATCCGGGCTTTACTTTTTTCTTCGAAGAATGTTAAACCCGCAATATGCATTAGAAAACCTATTACGCATCGAAACTACTTCAAAACAAAGCTCTTCGTTCATTTGCTTCAATTCACCGTAGCGGTGCTACGACTCATTTCAGTAAATGCTTATTTTATTGTATTTTCAATGCTCACTACGATGTTCCAATGCATAATCCGGGTTAAATTTACTCCAAACTCCATTCAAAAAGATGATACGACCTGTTAAACCATCGGATGCCAAAGCCATCGCCCGTATTTATAATCACTACATTACACATAGCATAGCCACGTTTGAACTCGACCCTGTAAAAGTGGATGAAATGGAAAAGCGCATAAAGGATATCCACCCAAAATATCCTTATCTCGTTTACGTTGACAAACAAGAGGTTGTAGCCTACGCCTATGCCTGTCCTTGGAAAGCCCGCAAAGCTTATCAACACTCGGTTGAGAGTTCAGTTTATCTGCATCCTGAGGTGCAAGGTAAAGGCATTGGATCAAAGCTCTATTCTGTTTTGATTGATAAACTTAAAGCGAAGAATATTCATGCTGTCATTGGAGGCATTTCATTGCCTAATGAAGCCAGTGTGGCCCTGCACGAGAAATTTGAATTTAAAAAGATAGGGCAATTTGCCCAGGTAGGCCGGAAATTTAATCAATGGATCGATGTGGGATATTGGGAGTTAATTTTGGACGATTAGATCAATCTTTGTGCAAGGATGAGCTTGACTTCGCATATGTTTAATATTAAAAAATAACTTTATTCATAAGAAATAAATGGTTATCGATGAATTTTCAATACCTATGAATAAACAAAAGTTATTTGAGGTTAATATTTAAACCCAATACTAAATATTAACCTCAACTCATATATCTCAATTTGTATTCAGTATAAATAGATACTAAATTAAATCAACATCTTCGCACATTACATAAAGCATCAACTGAAAATCTAATTTAAGAGTCTAGATTAATTCAATTTGTTTATTTGACAATATTATATAAATTGGATCATTAAATTTTTATTGAACTATAAACTAACTCACGATGGATTTTCAAACGAACCTTAAAACATTCACAGAAAGAGTACAATCTCTTAAGCCAAACTTACAAACTGAAGAAGCAACCAAGAATGGTCTTATAATGCCTTTCATCCAATTATTAGGATATGATGTCTTTAATCCTATGGAGGTTATTCCTGAATATGTTGCTGATATAGGAACAAAAAAAGGAGAAAAAGTAGATTATGCAATTTTGCAGGACAATCAACCAATAATGATTATTGAATGTAAACATTGGAAGGAGAATCTGGACGTTCATAACTCCCAGCTCCATCGATATTTTCATGTAAGTAAAGCTCGATTTGGTCTGCTTACAAATGGCGCGGAATATAGATTCTATACTGATTTGGCAGAAGCAAATAAGATGGACACTGAGCCTTTCTTAATCATTGATTTCGAAAACTTAAAAGATCACGAGATAAACGAATTGCGTAAGTTTCAAAAGACAAACTTTGATGTTGATAAAATTATTGATAGTGCCAGCGAATTAAAATACTCATCGGCTATTAAAGAAATATTAGAGAAAGAACTTAACGAGCCTTCTGAGGAATTTGTTCGTTTCTTCGGAAAACAAATCTATAAGGGAAAGATAACAGCAAAGGTTCTTGAGCAACTTACTAACATAGTAAAAAAGGCAACTAATCAATCCATTAAAGAGATTGTCAACGACAGACTGCATTCTGCACTTAAGAAAGAAGAAGAAGTTGTCGAAGAAATTGTTGATGAAACGGAAGAAAATAAAATCGTAACAACTGAAGAGGAAATCGAAGGCTACCATATTGTCCGTTCTATTGTACGAACCAAGATTGAAGCTGATAGAATAGTGTTCCGAGATACTCAATCATATTTCGGTATATTAGTCGATGATAACAACCGCAAGCCTGTATGCAGGCTTCATCTTAATGGTAGTAAGAAATATTTAGGATTATTTGATGACGCCAAAAAAGAAGAGAGAATTCACATTGAGACACTCGATGATATCTATAAATACTCCGAAAAATTGATAGACGCAGTGTTAAGGCATATGAACTAATTCCAATATAAAAGCCACCCAACAAGGTGGCTTCTCTATTTTATTTGAAGAAATCCTACAATTTCATCTCCACTTTAGTACTAAAGATATGCTCCGGATCAATGCGCACACTCAAGGATTCGTAAATTGACTTAATAGTGCGATTTAGTTTGATCTTTTGGACTACCTCTCCATCTTTTTTAAACACAACTGGTTTATTTAGGTTTAGCATCTTATCATTTAACATTACCTGAATAGCGTCCATATAGGTCTCTGAGATGTTAATGGAGTTGTCTTTTTTATTGTATTCAGCTACGATCTGTTTTCCGGCACGTGGTTGGAAATTATGGCACCACAACCAATAAAACTGCTCATGGTAGCGATTATCCTGTCGCCAAATCACCCTCTCCGGAAATGGATTGCGTTGATATTGTGCCATCCATGGCAATGCCATTGCATCCTGTAGTTTCATCCAATGACCACACTCTTCGTGTATCACCGCCTGATGCACGTAATGGCCCGGATTGGCCGTAGACAGACTATCTAAAGTATCTTTCCATTCGCGCGCCAGTCCATTACGATTATAAGCTGCATCTTTACCTCCTATATGCAAGGCAAAAGGCAGGTTATACAGGTTATTGGGAGAGGCATCACCCGGATGCCCTGCCATCATGGAAGCTCCAGCCAAACGATCGGCCATACGTGGTGCCAACTGATACAGGCCATCACCACCTGCCGAATAACCCAAAAGGTAAACCTTATTAGGATTCACGCCTTCTTTAATCACAGCCATCTGGATAAGGATATTGATAAAATCATCGATATCATCCTGATGCCACATATTCCATGTATTGGTTGGGGCCCGCATGGCTAAATAAACACCCTCCATATCCTTCATGGTTTTATCGTAAAGGTGCTTTTGGTTATTATATTGCTGATCGTTCACTTCTGCAGGAGCTCCACCACCACCGTGTAATGATAACCATAAGGCTCGGCCATCCTCAGGCTTTTCACCAAATACATTGTAGTAAAATGGCATCACATGATCCTGAAATTTTAGTTCTCTCTGTTCCCACTGATCATTGTATTTTGTGGCAAACTGTTGCTGTGCATCAGCATAAAGCAAGTCGCCTGCTTCTTTTGCTTCTTTCTTAGACAGGGCTTCATTGGCAAATGGTGCTTGACTTAGATCAGTTCGTTCATCAACAGGTTGTTTCAGCCAATCTTTTAATTTATTAATCTGGGCATGCGAATATAGGTTGACTAAAACGGTCAACACCAGTGTAATTCTATATTTCATATGATTATAAATTTATTTTTCAATTGCCATATGGAACTCGCACATAAATCTGATCTTCCTCCCGTATGTCAATTGGAATAATCAAACTTATATGGTCGTTTCATCTTTTATTTGGTTTTAATAGATAACACGCAAAACATCCGTTTTGGTGACAAGCCCGAAAATAAAAGCAATATTACTTGCTCATTAGTCACTGATGTAAATAATAGGGGACTAAGGTTCGAAACTCTCTCTTCCTATTACAATATGGCTTCTTAACTCCTACTAATGCAGAATATCCTCGTACGACCATTCCCTGACTCCATACTTATCAAGCAGTTGTTTGGCAACTTGATTTGGAATAGCCACAAATCGAACAATCGGATCAATGTCTTTGCTCCCTTTATCGCCACTGGTAATGTAGATATTATCAGCTGAAAGATAAGCTCTCTCTTCCTGATCAATATAATAAAGGCTAACCCTGGAATGGCGATGTCCATCTCCCTTTGGATAATGCAACAGGTTAGAAGCATTTGAGTCCCGAAGTTCTTTGATATATGAGTTAATACCTGAAACATAGGCAAAGTCTTGCGCCAGTATCTTTTTAGGGTACCACCGGGTTAGTTTTTCAGAAAAAGGACTTATCGGATGTTTGAGAAGAATTAATAGGGGGGCTCCAATTATGATTACTGCTTCGGCAATCCAGATTAAGAGTAAAAACACACCATTTACTGTAATGCCAAAAATGCTCCACGATCCATAGGTGTAAAGATCCAACAACAAGTTTTTTAACACAACAGGGTCAAGGATAAATAAACCTTCTTGAATGGTTTCCTGCAGAGGTATTTTTCCGGTTACCCAAAAGAACAGGTAAACCATCCATTGCACAAACACACCTACAAAACTAAAAATAAGTCCAATTGAAAAACGAACCTTTCCATTTCGTATCAAAGATATTCTACTTGTATAAACAACTGTATAGCCGATAATAAGGCCAAACGTTCCAGTGATTAAGGCATTTAGATAGATAAATGGAATAAAGGTTACCAGTAAAGCATATAAATAGGCTGCCAGTGTTGTTATAACTGCCGATAATCCTACTGCAATGGTTAAACCAGCTAAAGTAAAATTACCTGACAAATGAAAATCACCCTGATCAGGCACATAGAATCTTTGAAGAAGTGTTGCGAACATTTTTATAAGAGTTAGAATTGATCTTATAAAGATGCTTAATATTAATCACAATACCTTTTCTTTAACCATTGCTTTATAACTTCTTCCAACAGGCAAGGTATGATTGGTTAATGTAATTTCGCTAAGATTAGCACTTGTTATCTTCTGAGTATTGACAATATAAGAACGATGAATACGAAGGAAGGTCGCAGGAAGGCGATTGATAATATGACTTATCTTTTCTTTACTCGACATATGACCTTTTTCAGCATGAATCTTTATATAATCCGACAAACTTTCGATATAAATAATCTCATCAAATGGAACTTTCAACAACTTCCGATTGGACTTAATCTCAAGCACACCTTTGATCACCTTTTGGTTTTCTTTGCTTAACTCCTCGATTAATAATTGCTTTTCCTTTATTTGTTTGACCATCAATAAAACAGAACCCATTATAACCAACATATAAAGAATAACTGCGAATAAAATTGTATCGGAAGCATTGGGAGCCAAAGGATGAAAACTATATTGGCCCAGATAAACGTAAGAGTACATTAATACAATGGACTCCAAATAGAGTGATACAATAATAGTATATACTGTGTAGACGCCAAATCTGAAGTGCTTCTTCTTTAATAAGAATTGTGGTACAAGGTGATAATTAAAAAAGTAAGATGTACCCAAAACAATAGGCATTAACATGCTGATAAAAAAGAAAGCAGCTATATTATTAGCCCATTTTTGACCAAAAACTAAGGTCAGTATTACAAGTACAAAGCACCAATATGCGAAATGATAGAATGGATTCGATGATTTAATCTTCATTCGATTCGTGTTAATAAAATTCATTTACAGCTTAAATTTGATCAAAAAATCGAAGAAAAAATACTTTTGTCGACGAACTACAACTTTCAAAACGGATACGACCTTGTTTCAAACACCTGTTAACCTTTACTTTGTTACAGAAGTTAATCATTAACAATCTGAATAAGTCGACTTAACTAATTAATGTGATTAATGAGCTATTAACATTAAAAAAGAAACAATGACGGATTTATTTTATCAAGGAGGTCCCTTATTTATGGGTATGCTTACCTTATTCTTATTAGGCTTATCAGTGTGGATGATTTACCATTTATTAGTATTTATCAAGTCCAATGAAGTAAATGCTAAACAAGCACTTCGCAACATGTCGTATGGTCGATCAATCGGATTATTATCCTTAATTACAGGCATATTTGGTCAGCTTATTGGTTTTTACGATGCTTTCTCCTATTTAGAAACAACACCTGTATCTTCCCAGATCTTATCTGCCGGAATCAAAGTATCAATGATCCCAACAATGTATGGAATGATCATTTACATTTATTCGCTATTGCTGTGGTTTGGTTTCAGCCATATTATTGAAAGACGATCCAATAACAAGAAAGCTTGATATACAATAAAAGCAACCTCAGTAAACATTGAAATAACTCGATGTAAATAAGGATTCGATCTTTATCGACAAGATGCCAATAAAGATCGAATCCGTAAAAATCAAAAGCCACCCCAATAACGAGGTGGCTTTCCAATATCTACTGCACTGTGCATGACGCACCGCGCACTAATCTCTAATTACTATTCCGCAGCCTGCTCCATCAATAAGTTCAGGATGTCAGAACCTGCTTTAGCAACTGAAGTACCAGGGCCAAAGATAGCAACTGCACCAGCGTCATAAAGGAATTGGTAATCCTGTGCTGGGATAACACCACCACAGATTACTAAAATATCCTCACGACCTAACTTCTTAAGTTCTTCAATAATCTGAGGAACCAAAGTCTTGTGACCTGCCGCCAATGAAGATACACCCACGACGTGTACATCATTTTCTACAGCCTGCTTAGCCGCTTCTTCTGGCGTCTGGAACAATGGTCCCATATCCACGTCGAAACCTATATCGGCATAACCGGTCGCTACAACTTTAGCACCGCGGTCGTGACCATCCTGACCCATTTTGGCAATCATGATACGAGGCTGACGGCCTTCTTTCTCAGCAAATTCTTTTGCTAACTCTGATGCTTTTGCAAACTCTTGATCGTCTGCTGCTTCTGCGCTATACACTCCTGAAATTGATCTGATTACTGCGTTATATCTACCTACAATTTTTTCGCATGCGTCAGAGATTTCTCCTAATGAAGCACGCTTCTGAGCCGCGTCAACAGCTAACTCAAGCAAGTTACCTTCACCAGTTTCAACTGCCTTAGTAATCTTAGCTAATGCAGCTTGTACCTCTTCCTCATTACGCTCAGCACGAAGCTTCTGTAAACGCTCAATCTGTGAACGACGAACCTCCATGTTATCAACATCCAAGATGTCGATTGGATCTTCTTTCTCTAAGCGATACTTATTAGTACCCACAATTGTCTGAGTTTTGCTATCGATTTTAGCCTGTGTACGAGCAGCAGCCTCTTCGATACGCATCTTAGGAATACCTGACTCGATTGCTTTTGCCATACCACCTAATGACTCAATCTCCTGGATATGAGCCCATGCTTTTTCTACCAAGTCATTAGTCAATGACTCAACGTAGTATGAACCAGCCCATGGATCAACAGCCTTACAGATTTGCGTTTCATCCTGGATGAAAATCTGCGTATTACGAGCAATACGAGCAGAGAAGTCAGTTGGAAGAGCAATCGCTTCATCCAATGCATTGGTGTGTAACGACTGTGTGTGACCAAGGGCAGCACCCATTGCCTCAACACAAGTACGACCAACGTTGTTAAACGGATCCTGCTCAGTTAATGACCAGCCTGAAGTCTGTGAGTGCGTACGTAACGCTAAGGACTTAGGATTTTTAGGATTGAACTGCTTCACAATCTTCGCCCATAACATACGTCCGGCACGCATCTTGGCAATCTCCATAAAGTGGTTCATACCAATAGCCCAGAAGAATGATAAACGAGGTGCGAAAGCATCAATATCTAATCCTGCCTTAGTACCGGCACGAAGGTATTCTAAACCATCGGCCAAAGTATAAGCTAACTCGATATCTGCAGTTGCACCTGCTTCTTGCATGTGGTAACCTGAGATAGAAATTGAGTTAAACTTAGGCATCTTCTGTGATGTATATTCAAAGATGTCGGCAATAACCTTCATCGAGAATTCTGGTGGGTAGATGTATGTGTTACGTACCATGAACTCCTTCAAAATGTCGTTCTGGATAGTACCAGCCATCTGTTCTAACTTAACACCTTGCTCTAAACCTGCAACGATGTAGAAAGCCATTACAGGCAATACAGCACCGTTCATGGTCATCGATACAGACATCTTATCCAATGGAATACCATCGAAAAGAACATTCATATCAAGGATAGAGTCGATAGCCACACCCGCTTTACCAACGTCACCTTCTACACGTTTATGATCTGAATCATATCCACGGTGAGTAGCCAGGTCAAATGCTACAGATAAACCTTTCTGACCTGCAGCTAAGTTACGACGGTAGAATGCGTTTGACTCCTCAGCCGTAGAGAAACCTGCATACTGACGAACTGTCCAAGGACGCATCGCGTACATCATTGAGTAAGGTCCGCGTAAATAAGGAGGTAAACCAGCAGCATAACCTAAATGCTCCATTCCCTCTAAATCGTCCTTACCATATACTGGTTTAACAGGGATTTGCTCTGGAGTAACCCAGTCTTTTTTTACCCCGTGCTTTTGTTCCCAAGCTTTTGCATCTGTCGTTCCGCAAGGCTTGGTTTTGAAATCTATGTTATTAAATTTTGGTCGCATAATTGTCTCCTTATTTTAAAACCATCCCGTTGAATTCCTGAAGTGTTTCAAGAACGTTAGAACGAACATTAACAAAGTGCTTAATACCTTTTGCTTTTAATTCCTCAGCACAAGCAGGTGCACCGGCGATTACCAATGGCGTGTTACCTAATAATTCAAAAGCTTTAGGCGCTGCTTCTGCGTATTCGTCATCGGAGCTACAAAGAACCACGATATCTGCTTTAGCAGCTTTAGCTGCTTCAACACCAGCCTCTACAGTTTCGAAACCAAGGTTGTCCTGAATTTCGTAACCGGCACATCCGAAGAAGTTACCTGAGAATTGAGAACGCGCTAAACGCATGGCTAAGTTTCCGTAAGTCAACATAAATACTTTAGGACGCTTAGCTGCCTTTTCGGTTGCTAAACGTAAAGTTTCAAACTGGTCAGCAGCACGGAATAATGTGATTGGCTCAACTTCTTTTTCGCCTTCGCATGATACACTTACTTTCTCTAGTTTAGAGAAATCGATGTCGCCAGAGATGATTTCACCTGTGTTAGGGAACTGATTAGTTCCTAATAGGTTTTCACGACGAGTAGCTACCGCCTTACGACGCTTGTCAGCTGTTTCTTTAACAAGACCCTGAATAAAGCCTTCTTTCATAGCTGCTAAGTAACCACCTTTTTCTTCTACCTCAACAAACAATGCCCATGCTTGCTCAGCAATGCTGTTTGTTAGGTTTTCGATATAATAAGAACCCGCTGATGGGTCAACAATCTTCTCGAAGTGAGACTCTTCTTTCAATAATAACTGTTGGTTACGTGCGATACGCTCAGAGAATTCGTCAGAATCCTTGTATAATGAGTCGTATGGTTGAACAGTTAAAGACTGGGTTCCACCCAATGAAGCAGACATAGCTTCAGTTTGCGTACGAAGCATGTTTACGTTTGGATCGAAGATGGTCTTATTCCACTCAGAAGTTTCACTGTGAACGTGCATTTTGCAAACCTCAACACCAGTCGGCTTATATGCTTCAACAATCTTCGCCCATAGCATACGACCAGCGCGCAACTTAGCAATTTCCATAAAGTAATTACCACTAACACCAAAGTTGAACTTTAGGTTGGCTGCTGCTTCATTGATTGAAAGGCCACGTTCAGTTAACTGAGATAAATACTCGTTACCCATTGCCAATCCAAAAGCTAACTCCTGCACGATAGAAGCACCGGCATTGTTGTAATGCTTCGCATTAACAGCAATTGTTTTGAACTGCGGGAAGTTTTTAGCTACCTCAACGATTTCTTTAGCACGGTCCAAGGCTTTATCAGTTGCCAGGCAAGCCTTGCCTTTGATAGTAACCGAACCAATTGGGTCAAAATCAATTGAACCTTTTACCTTAGCATGTGTACGGTTCATCTTGTTAAGAACTGCTACCACTGATTCAACCAACTTCTTGTTACCACAGCAAGCGTTGAAATTAATCTCTACATCATCAGAAATGATGTTCTTTAATAAAGCTTCAATATTAGCTTCTGAAACAAGCTCTTTGTCTTCAATTACGAAGCCAATACTATCCACACCTTTAGTAAGGACAGTTAGTGCTTTTTCGTTTGCCTCTTTAGCATCTTTTACAATGATGTCCTGACGTACAAACCATTTATTGGTTTTAGCATTGTTACCGCGTACATACGGAAACTCGCCAGGCTGGCTTTCAAGGTAATTCAATGATTCAAGGTCTTCAGAACGATAGAAAGGCTGTACGTTGAACCCTTCGTTGGTTCTCCATACCAGCTTTTTCTCAAAGTCTGCCCCTTTAAGGTCTGCCGTGATTTTATCCATCCACTCTTGAGTAGATACTTTCGGAAAATCACTAAATAACAGTTGTTTCGTGTTATCTGCCATAATGTAACTGTTTGTTTTTTCCAAGGCGCAAAAATAAACCTTTTGTTGATATTAATTAGATATTTTAACTGTTTTTAATGGTGTTATAGAGCATGATAATCAATAACATATGCAAGTATCTTCATACATTAAATGTGTTCTCAATGCCCCAACTTAAACTTAATCAGTCAGTTATTAAAGCTAAATTTCTTTAATTCAGGTTGCTCATCTGACTTAAACAGAATTATTCTAAAATCTTTGAATTAAAAAAACACCTGCAATCAGCAATACAATTCCAATAATTCTTCCGGGCGAAATAGCATGAACCGGAATATTAAAGAAGCCATAATGATCGATTATGGATGCAACAATCATTTGCCCACCAATTGAGGCTCCTAACATGGTTGCTACACCGATTTTAGGGATAAGGATAATGGCAGAACTAACATAGATAGCTCCCATAACGCCTCCAATAAACAGATATAAAGGCATTTCTGAAATAAGCGCCTTTGGTGGCAACTCTGTTCTCATCAGTACATTCAATACAAATAAGGTTACAGTACCGACGAAGAAACTGACAAAGGCCGCTTGAATTGGACTTTTAAGTATCCCACCCAATTGTGAATTGATGCTGCCTTGAACAGCTAATAGACCACCAATTAATAAGGCAATGCCAGTAAGAATATATTTTAAATACATAAAATCCGGATTGATTTGACGGTTATTAAAACCAATTGCGTGCTGCAAGTTACGGGAAAATGTGAGTAAAGGAAATGGTATTTGTCAGTAAAAAGGATCGGACCCTTCAGTACACATTTAACACAGAGACGCAGAGGTGCAGAGTCTATTCTGAAAAAGGATCGTAGATTTCACTGCAACTTCCTAAGCATCTTGAAGATGCTAAGGAAGTGGAAAATGAACAAAAAAAATCGCACCATAAAATGATGCGATTCTATATATCATCCGGACCACGGACTTTCTTCTGTCACCAGTCCCCGGTCTTCTGTCTTCCTTACCTCACTTCCGAACCTTCTTTAACAGCATTAGCAGGTGCAACAAACTCCAATTTGCCTGTCGCATCCTCAGCCATCAGAATCATGCCCTGAGATTCGATACCACGAATTTTACGAGGAGCAAGATTAACCAGAATACTAACTTGCTTCCCAATGATATCTTCCGGTTTGAAGAACTCAGCGATACCCGAAACGACCGTACGTTGATCGATGCCGGTATCTACTTTTAGTTGAAGCAATTTCTTTGTCTTAGCTACCTTCTCTGCTTCAATAATGGTTCCTACACGAATATCCATCTTCACAAAATCGTCAAACTCGATATTGCCTTTGGCAGGCGCTGCTGTTTTGTTAGCAGCTTCGTTATCTATTTTAGTTTGCTCCAACTTGTCCAGTTGTGCCTGAATGGTTTCGTCTTCAATCTTTTCGAACAACAACTCAGGTTTGTTTACCTGGTGACCCTCAGCAATAAAATCAAGGTTACCACACGCTTCCCATGTTAAACCATCAAGGTTCAGCATGTTTTGCATTTTCTTAGCTGTGAATGGTAAGAAAGGTTCAATCAATATAGCAGTGTTAGCTGTAATTTGAAGAGCAATATTCATAATTGTCTTCACGCGCTCACCATCAGTTTTGATGAGTTTCCAAGGCTCAGTATCAGCAAGATATTTATTACCCAAACGCGCTAAATTGATGGCTTCCTTCACTGCCTCACGGAATTTGAAGTTATCCAAGGCCTCTTCTACCTTCTTCACCAATACAGGAATCTCATTTAAAGTTTCCTTATCGTAATTGGTTAATTCACCTTGCGCAGGAACAGCTCCATCATAATATTTGTGTGTCAACACAATGGCACGGTTCACAAAGTTACCTAAGATAGCAACCAGCTCGTTATTATTACGTGCCTGGAAATCCTTCCAGGTAAAATCGTTGTCTTTGGTTTCAGGTGCATTGGCTGTTAATGTATAACGCAATACATCCTGCTTGTCTTTAAAATCAACTAAATACTCATGCAACCACACAGCCCAGTTGCGTGAAGTTGAAATCTTATCACCTTCAAGGTTCAAGAATTCGTTGGCAGGTACATTCTCAGGTAAAATGTAGCTTCCCTCCGCTTTCAACATAGATGGGAACACAATACAGTGGAATACAATATTATCTTTCCCAATGAAGTGCAGCATGCGTGAATCTTCACTCTTCCAGTACTTTTCCCATTCTGGTGTTAGCTCTTTAGTAGCAGAGATATAACCAATTGGCGCATCAAACCAAACGTATAACACTTTACCATCAGCGCCTTCAACCGGAACAGGTACTCCCCAATCCAAATCACGACTTACCGCACGAGGCTGTAATCCTAAGTCAATCCATGACTTACACTGACCATATACGTTTGATTTCCATTCTTTGTGGCCATCTAAAATCCATTCTTTCAAGAATCGTTCATGCTTATCTAATGGCAAATACCAGTGTTTAGTGGTTTTAATAACAGGCTTGCTTCCAGACACTACTGAACGAGGATCAATCAGGTCTGTCGCATTTAATGAAGTACCACAACTTTCACATTGATCACCATAAGCACCTTCACTCTTGCAATGCGGACAAGTACCTGTTATATAACGGTCGGCCAAAAATTGTTTGGCTTCCTCATCATAATATTGTTCTGACTCTTTTTCAACAAACTCACCTTTATCGTATAAGGTCTTAAAAAACTCACTGGCTGTTTCGTAATGCGTTTTACTGGTTGTGCGTGAATACACATCGAACGAAATACCAAATTTCTCAAAAGAATCTTTGATTATACCATGGAACTTATCCACAACATCTTGTGGTGTTACGCCTTCATTCTTGGCTTTTAATGTGATAGGTACACCATGCTCATCAGAGCCTCCAATCAACACAACATCCTCCTTTTTAAGGCGTAGGTAACGCACATAAATATCAGCCGGTACATATACACCCGCTAAGTGACCAATATGAACAGGCCCATTGGCATAAGGTAACGCCGTGGTTACCAATGTTCTTTTGAAATCTCCAGCTTGCTTCATTCTGCTTGAATTGTTTTATGGTTGCTTACAACCTTATATTCTATGGTTTATTTTAATTGCGCAAAGATACAATTGTCAGCTAGTTTTTTAGTCAGTAGCCAGTAGTTTATTTCGTATAAATTTGAATATCAGAAGTACATAGAAAATAATTCTCCATGTTTTTGCGTCTACGTGTTTCTATCCTTAATATTGTAATATCTTTCGCTGATAACGCAGATATTCGCAGAAGATTCAATTCATTAAAGTAATTCTCTGCGTTAATCCGCGTAATCTGCGGGAAAGAAAAACTAACAACCTGATACCATGATATTCCCAAAATCCCTCGAAAAAGGCTCAACTATTGGCATCGTAGCTCCGGCTGGTAAAATCAATGCTGAAACCATTCACTTTGCTGAGAAGTTATTACACAAGCGCAGTTACAAAGTCGTGATAGGTGAAAATGCTTGTAATACCCTCCATCAGTATGCCGGTAATGACGAGCACCGGGCTGCAGACTTGCAGCATATGTTGAACAGTAAAGATATAGATGCAATTTTTTGTGCGCGAGGCGGCTATGGAACCATTCGCATCATTGATCAGATTGACTTTACTCATTACCTGGAATATCCTAAATGGATTGTTGGCTACAGCGATATTACTGTATTACATGCCGCTTTGCAAAATAAGATTGGTGTCGCTTCCATTCATGGTCCCATGCCAAAGAACTTTCCAGACAAAGCAGAGGACGAAGAAGACATGGAACACTTGTTCAATATTCTGCATGGAGAGCTACCTCATTACAAATTAAAACCACATCAACTAAATAAAACAGGTGAAGCTGAAGGCATACTGATTGGAGGCAACTTATCATTGATTTATGCCTTACGTGCTAC